>NZ_JBSQIC010000120.1:0-8127 GCF_055108615.1 Tangfeifania sp.
GGTTGTTCCTTGAATTCAATACTGAAACACCACGAATCTGAATTTTCGAGTTACCAAAAAGTCCACCGTCAGAAGAAGTAATACTCAAACCGGCAGATTTACCTTGCAAGGCCTGCACGGTATTTACAGTATTTACTGAGGCAATTTCTTCCCCGCTTACTTCCGTAAATGCATAACCAATCTTTTTGGTTTCACGTTTAATACCAAGTGCTGTTACAACAACTTCGTCAATTCCAATCGCATCAACTGTCATAGCAACATCTATAAGAGAACGACCGTTTACAGGTTCCTCCACTGTAGTCATACCTACAAAAGAAAATTTAAGAACCGCGTCGTCTGATGAAACACCAATGGTATAATTACCGTCGGAGTTGGTAATTGTTCCATTGCTTGTTCCTTTTTCAATAACTGTGACACCGGGTATTCCGGCACCATCCTCATCAGTAACTGTTCCTGTTACTGCTTGCTGTGCTATTGCATTTGCTATAAATGCAAAACACATTGTCAATGTTAAAAAAACCTTTCGCATAGATTTTCAATTTTTAATTAGTAATTAGACTTCTTTCTTGTTTTAAATTCATATCGTTAAAAATTAATTGGTAAAGCATAGCTGTAATTCCAAGTAATCCTGATTGTTCCCAAATATCTGAGATAACAATTTTTGTGTTGGCATAAATTTGCTCTAGGCAGTGCCTGTTCAACGATTGCTGGATTGGGGTCAGTACAAACTGATTGGCTGTGGATACAGGGCCGCCCAAAACGATTATTCCCGGGTTGAGCAACTGGATTGTTACCGAAAGGCCTTTGCCCAGCGACAATCCCAGGCGGTGTAACAGCTGAATTGAAAATTCATCGCCCGATTTGGCGGCGGCAATTACATCTTCGGGTTTCAAATCTTGTGTGTGTCCTTTAAACATTTCGGTTAATTGCGAAACCCGGTTTTCTTCAATACCTTTTTTTGCCTCGTTCAGTAAAACATAAGCCGAAGTTACGGTTTCAAGGCACCCCCGCTTTCCGCAGATACACAAATCTCCGTCTTCAACCAACTGAATATGTGACAACTCACCGGCAAACCCGGTTGCACCATTATATAACTTCCCATTTATGATTATTCCCAGACCGACCCCCCAGCTCCATGTAACCACAATAGCATTGGAATACCCGTGCGCAGCACCGAAAATATACTCTCCATAGGCCTGCATACGGGCATCGTTGTTTACATAAACCAGTTTGTTGAACTTTTCTTCCAACCGTTCTTTTACATTTCGGAAAGCGGTGTTTTTAATGGTATAATTTATTCCTGTTTCTTCGTCGATTAACCCGGGCATTGTAACGCCAACTCCCAAAATCCTTTTTTCGTCGATCTTATATTTTTCTATTAAAAGGAGAGCCTGTTTGTGGATTTTTTCAACCAACTGATTGTCGTCGATACCGGCTTCAAAATAAACAGCTTTGTTTACCGGCTGGTTATGTGAATTATGGATGTTTATTTTCCCCTGGTACCTTTCTATTTCGCAGGCTATAACATAAATAGAATCTTCAGCCAAACCAAACATGGTGGGTTTTCTGCCACCGTTGGATTCACCAGAACCTCTTACTTCCACATATTTTAAACTGCTTAACTCGTTCAGCAACGAAAGAGCCGTTGGAAGGCTTACACCAATCTTCTTGCTTATTTCGGGCCCCGAAAGTGTATTATACTGGTACAGAAGGTTCAGAATTTTAATCTTCTGCCGGTACTTCTTCAGTCCGTTTCCAGTAAGTTTTGTTTGTTTATTAGCTCCAACCAGGTTCATTTTTATTTCTTCTTAGATAGTGCAAGTTAAATAAACATTTTCGGTAAAAACAAATAATTATTAAATATTTTTAATAAGTATTTGTCATTTGCAAAAATTCGTATTGAAAATGAAATTACTATTACAAAAAATAAACAAAATATTCTCATTAGTTAAAATTCAAAGGTATCACTAAAAAATCTTTTATTGTTTTTTTAGAAAGAATCAAAAACTTCCGAAAAATTGTGTACTGAGGTAGTATGCAACAAGTCCTACTTTTAAATTTAATATCGAATCCTTGTGGATCACATATTGCATACTTATTATTTTTGACATTATACAATATCAGATTGAATAACATCTGTAAAGCTGTTCGATGGGTTTTCGCTCACTTTCCAGGCTTGAATATGATGCCATTCAGAATCAACTTTCGCAGCAAAAGGGAGAAGCCTCGCTGGAGGTAGTGTTCCTCAAACAACGCGAACTGGCAACCGACTTTTCATTTTCCACCGCCATTGCCATAATCTATTCCTTTGGTTCGCAATATGCCAACATTATTAATACCCGGTTTTAATAAAAGGTTCCCATAAATCCTTTTAAAAATTTTATTGTGCCAGATTAACAAAACATTTGTTTTTAAATAAAATCATAATTAATTTAGGCCGGAAAATAAACCGAAATAGAATATAATTATTATTTGTACGAATAAAAAATGTTCTGGCTATCCTTAAAAAATCAAGTAAGAACCGAAAATCTGTTTTGGTTTTTTATCACGGTACGGTATGAAATTTATTCTATGGAAAAAACTAAATTCCTGAAATGAGAGATCCGAATAAAAAACGCAAAAACCGATACTTTCATTACCAAAAAGAAATTCTGAACACTATATCCGAACCCGCATCTTTTATTAGCAGAAATTACCGTTACGTTTTTGTAAACAGTGCCTTCAACAATTTTTACAAAAAAGAAACCAGTGAGATAATCGGAAAAACCGGGGCAGATATTTTTGGAGAGAATGATTTTGAAACAAAAATAAAACCGCAACTGGATATTTGCCTCGCAGGAGAGCCTGTATTCATGCAGTACGAAGGTGGATTGACCGGCGGAGAGTTCAAAATACTAAAGCTTAATTTTTACCCACACCAGAAAAACACCGGCAAAATTGATGGCATAATCTCCACATCTACCGATATTACCGAGCAAAAAAGAGCCGAAAATGCGTTGAGGGAAAACGAAGCCCGGTTGAAAGAATTAAATTCAACCAAGGATAAACTTTTCTCCATTATCGGGCACGACCTGAAAGGCCCGTTGAACAATATTTTAGGCTTTTCGGAGCTTATAGAGGAAGGCTACGACAAACATTCTCCGGAAGATATTCGTCATTACAACAAATTAATTTACCGGCTTTCACTCACTGTTTCCGACCTGCTTGAAAATTTGCTCACCTGGTCGAGGGCACAACGGCAAAAAATATCGATAACTCCACAAAACATTGCCCTTAACTATATTATTGCAAAGTGTTTTAGCCTGCTGGAACAAAATGCCATTAAAAAACAAATCAGGTTAAAAAACAGCGTGCACCCCGAAACTGTTATTTTTGCCGACGAAGAAATGATTACCACCGTTATTCGCAACCTCATTTCCAATGCCATAAAATTTACCAACAGGGGTGGCACCATAACCATTACAGCCAAAACTGAAAATGACAGGGTACTGATTGAAATCAGTGATACAGGCATCGGAATTTCAAAAGATCAACTTTCTCATTTATTTGAACCGGATGAAAACCATACCAACCTGGGCACCGAAGGAGAAAAAGGTACCGGACTGGGATTAATTATCTGCAAAGATTTTATTGAAAAAAACGATGGTAAACTTTCGGTAAGCAGCAAGCCCGGCCGGGGTTCAGTGTTCAGCGTTTCGTTGCCTGGAAAAAAACAGGAAACGCACAATGTATAGTAAGAACTATTGAGTGACGTAATTCAATATTCATGGACAAAGCAAGAATTTACAGCCGGCTCGGGAAAATTTACGACCGCATAAACAATGAAGAAAATGCCCGTGTTTGCAAAGATATTCCTGAAGATGCCTGCCGGTACACACCGCTGAACTATTTCCTCATCATTATAAGCAACATCCTCACTCAGCTTGGCGATGTGTTAAGCAATCCCAAAACTGTTCTTGCCTGGCTGATGAACTATGTTAATGCTCCTATTTTTTTAATCAGCTTTATTGTGCCCATTCGCGAATCGGGGTCCATGCTGCCACAAATTGTGATTGCAAGCTACATCCGGCGAATGCCCGTGCGCAAATGGGTATGGGTGATCGGTTCTCTGCTGCAGTTTGCATCAATTGCCGGAATTGGCATTGTGGTCCTCAATTTCGAAGGCGAAAAAGCAGGATGGTTAATCATACTGTTGCTTATCACTTTCAGCCTTTCGAGGGGACTTTGCTCGGTGGCCTCCAAAGATGTGCTGGGCAAAACAATTCCCAAAACCCGCCGCGGACGGTTAAAAGGGTATGCATCATCTATTTCGGGTGTGCTGGTAATTGTAGCCGGATTGTTTATGATTTTTAAAACCAACAGCGATACCGGAATTGAATTTTACGGGGTAGTCCTGTTTTTTGCCGCAAGCATGTGGGTCCTGGCTGCTGCCGTTTATTCAGGAATTAAAGAATACAGCGGAGAAACAGCGGGTGGCGGCAATGCGCTAAAAGAAGCTTTCGACCGTCTCAACATTCTGAAAAATGATAAACCTTTCCGAAACTTTGTCATTTGCCGTTCGCTGCTTTTGAGTTCTGCACTTACCGCTCCTTTTTATGTAGTCCTGGCCCAAAACCAACTGGGCACCGACATTTATATTCTAGGCCTCTTCATAATTGCCAACGGAATTGCTTCATCCGTCAGTGCTCCGTTTTGGGGGAAAATGGCCGACACATCGAGTAAAGGTGTTATGGTGAAAGCCGCCATTATTACTTCAGCTCTTGGTTTTTTGGTTTTTACAGTTGTGAGCTGGGTGCCGTTTTTAAGGGAAAGCAGCTGGTTTTATCCGTTTACATTTTTTATTCTGGGAATAGCCCACAGTGGTGTCCGGCTGGGCCGGAAAACCTACATTATTGATTTGGCCTCCGGCAATAAACGCACCGACTACGTGGCCGTGAGCAACACTGTTATCGGGGTAATTCTTTTGGTAACCGGAGGCATCAGCGCACTTGCTTCATTAATTTCAATTGAAGGAATTATACTGGTGCTTTCTCTTTTTGGGATTGCCGGTGCATGGACAAGCTCCCAATTACCCGATGTGGAAGATTAAAAAATCCATCCTTCAGCAACAATTAATTTATCAATAAAAAGTTTTAATAAGAATTGGATTATTAGTTTTGTGCCCGATGTTTAAAATTCGACATACACTTTTATTGCTCTTATTTGCTTTGTCAACTATTCATTCAACCGGACAAAGCAGTAACGCTACGCTGCGTGGGAGAGTTACCGACCAGCACGGGAACCCGCTCGACATGGTAAACATTGGGCTGAAAGACTACCCGCTGGGCACCAGCTCAAACCGCGAAGGAAAATTCCTGTTACGCATTCCGGCAGACAAAGAAATTGTAATTATATTTTCATCACTGGGCTACAAATCAGTCTCCGATACCATAAATGCCAGGGCAGAAGAAAATGTGTACCGGGAAATCACAATGAATTCAACCAATCTTCAACTGGCCGAAGTGGTGGTAACCGAGCAGCGGCGCCGGAGCGGCAATGTAACCCGCCTCGATCCTAAATTTACAGGCTTAATGCCCGATGCGGCTACCGGTGGTGTGGAAGCACTGATTAAAACCCTGCCCGGCGTTTCTACCAACAACGAGCTGAGCTCACAATACACGGTGCGCGGTGGTAATTTCGATGAAAATATGGTGTATGTAAACGACATTGAAATTTACCGCCCCTTTCTCATTCGTGCCGGCCAGCAGGAAGGCCTCAGTTTTATCAACAGCGATATGGTTTCTACCATTGAATTTTCATCGGGCGGGTTCAGTGCCAAGTACGGTGATAAAATGTCGTCGGTGCTCGATATAAAGTATCGTAAACCCAGCCAATTCAGAGGATCGGCATCAATGAGTTTACTCGGCGCAACCGCCCATTTCGAAGATGTTGCACTGAAAGGAAAACTTTCGCACATTTCGGGAATACGTTACAAAACCAACCGCTACATGCTGGGCGGGCTTGACGAAAAAGGAAATTACAATCCGCAGTTTGTCGATTTTCAAACCTACATCACCTATCAGTTTTCCGAAAAATTCAACATCTCTTTCCTGGGAAATGCCGCACAAAATCAATATCAGTTTATTCCGCAAACCCGCAAAACAACGTTCGGCACGTGGCAAAACCCGCTTAACACTACCATATTTTTTGAAGGACAGGAGATTGACGATTTCAAAACTTACCTCGGGGCACTTTCAGCCAACTACCATCCCAACCTGAACCTGAACCTGAAATTCATCGCATCGGCATTTAAAACTTCTGAGAAAGAAACTTATGATATTCTCGGGCAGTATTACCTCAACCAGCTGGAGCGGAATATGTCGTCTGAGGAATTTGGCGACAGCATCCTAAACCTGGGTGTAGGCTCATTTTTAAACCATGCCCGTAATACTCTCGATGCCCATGTGTTCAGCTTTTCGCATAAAGGTGCTTTCAATTCCGAAAATCACCTGGTGAACTGGGGACTGAAATTTCAGCACGAAAAGTTTGAAAGCAAAATAAATGAATGGATTTACCGCGATTCAACGGGATATTCCCTTCCCTATTCCGACTCGGAAGTTTTGCTCTACTACACGCTGAACAGTGCAAACAACATAAGCTCCAACCGCCTGACCGGTTTTGTGCAGGATACCTGGAGCCTGCCGGTGAGTTCGGGCGATTTATACCTCAATGGCGGTGTGCGGTTTAATTACTGGGATTTCAATGATGAGCTACTAATCAGCCCGCGTGCATCAGTAAGTTTTTACCCCGACTGGAAACACAAAATGTCGTTCAGTCTTTCGGCCGGTATGTACCACCAGTCGCCGTTTTTCAAGGAACTGAAAACCCGTGACGGAAGCATCAATTACAACTCAAAGGCCCAACGTTCATTTCAGGTAGTTGCAGGTTCTGATTTACTGTTTACGGCCTGGGACCGTCCTTTCCGGTTCACCACCGAAGCTTACTACAAGTGGCTGAGCCGGCTGGTACCCTACCAGATTGACAATGTTCAGATTCGTTACCTGGCCGACCAGGAAGCAAAAGGCTACGCCACCGGAATCGACATGAAAATTAACGGTGAATTTGTAAGTGGCGTGCAATCGTGGGCCAGCCTTTCGCTTCTCGAGACCAAAGAAAATATCTTTAATGACGGACACGGATACATTCCGCGCCCGACTGACCAGTGGGTAAATTTCAGCCTGTTTTTTCAGGATTACCTCCCGGGAAACCCATCATGGAAAATGCAGCTTTCCGGGTTTTACGGTGCCCGGCTGCCAACCGGTCCGCCCAATTCAGAACGCTACGAGGATGTTTTCAGAATGCCGCCCTATCGCCGTATCGACCTGGGCTTTTCCAAAGTCCTCATCAGCGCTGCCCGGCCGGTTAAGCACAACTTCTTCAGGCATGTTAACGATATGTCGCTCAGCCTCGAAGTATTTAACCTGCTGAATATTAAAAATACCATTTCCTACTTTTGGGTATCGAGTATTTACGGCGACCAGTTTGCAGTGCCCAACTACCTCACCGACCGGAAATTCAATTTAAAACTGACAGTTAAATTTTGAGTTGAACAAAATAATCTGAAAATTTTGTTTTCATTGTTTTGGCAGATAATAGGTGTTATATTTGTTCTATGACAGAAAGAAAGATGCAACTCACTATTTACCAGGCAGATGCTTTTTCCGACTCCGTATTTTCGGGCAATCCGGCAGCAGTAGTTCCGCTCGAAAAATGGCTGCCCGATGACGTGATGCAAAAAATTGCAATGGAAAATAACTTGTCGGAAACGGCCTTTTTTGTTCCCACACAAAACGGATATCATATTCGCTGGTTTACCCCATTAACAGAAGTGAATTTATGCGGACATGCCACACTGGCCAGCGCTCACGTACTCTTCAATCATTTGGGGTTCAACAAAAAAGAGATAAAATTTGAATCAAAAACCGGTGAGTTAACCGTTAAAAATGAAGGTCAGTTTATTGTGCTCGATTTTCCGGTTTCGGAACTAAAAGAAATTGAACTGCCAAAAAATATTGAACAGGCTTTTGGCAGCCGCCCTGTTAAATGTTTGAAAGGCCGCGAAGATTTGTTGTAGATCGGAAGAGCACA
>NZ_JBSQIC010000121.1:0-7961 GCF_055108615.1 Tangfeifania sp.
ATATTAATTCATATTCTCTCCCCGGCGAAGCCATTTCTGAAAATGATTTTAAAAGCTGGATTGAATATGCTGAAGAGTCTCCGACAACGGATCTTTACCTGGCAAAAGAAAGATGGGAAAATCAAAAAAATCACTATTCTTGGGATTATTTACAGTAGTCGCAGAAGATCCAGGATTAAAAGGCTCCGCTCAACAAAATAGAATTTTTGAGTTTTTTGAAAAATATATTGCTATTTGCCGGTCTAAAATGATCATTACAAAAGAAAATCAACCCAAAAAATCTTTCCTACCTTTGCACGAAACAACAAACAAATGAATCCAAAAATTATTGAAATAATCTCCCGGCAACTTGGAATTCGTGAAAAACAGGTTACCAACACCATTGAATTATTGAACGAAGGAGCCACGGTCCCATTCATTTCCCGCTACCGGAAAGAACGCACCGGCAGCCTCGATGAAATGCAGGTTTTGCAAATAAAGGAGCAAAACGAAAAGTTCACGGAACTGGAAAAACGCAAAGAAACTGTTCTAAAAACCATTGAAGAGCAGAAACAGTTAACACCTGAGCTGAAAACGCGGATTGAAAACTGTTATGATCCGGTGGAGTTGGAAGATATTTACCTTCCTTATAAACCCAAACGCCGCACAAAAGCTACCATCGCCCGTGAACGCGGACTGGAGCCGCTGGCAAAAATTGTGATGAAGCAGTTTGAAGGTGACCCGGAATCACGTGCGCAATCGTTCTTAAATGAAGACGTTCAAACACCGGAAGATGCGCTGGCCGGGGCACGCGACATTATTGCCGAGTGGGTGAGCGAAAACGAGAAAGCACGAAACATTGTGCGGCGGGCCTTTGAAAAAGAAGCTGTTATCACCTCAAAAGTGGTGAAAGGAAAAGAGGAAGAAGCCACCAAATACCGCGATTATTTCGACTGGAGCGAACCGTTGAAAAAATGCCCGTCGCACCGGCTGTTGGCCATGCGGCGCGGTGAGAAAGAAGGTTTCCTGCGCGTTTCAGTAAAACCCGACGAAACCCGTCCGCTGGAAAACCTCACCCGCTTTTTTGTGAAGGGAGAAAACGAAAGTTCAAAGCATGTGGAAATGGCGGTGAAAGACAGCTACAAACGATTAATTGAACCTTCCATTGAAACTGAGTTTTCGCAGCTCTCCAAAGAAAAAGCCGACGAGGATGCCATTGGTGTTTTTGCAGAAAACCTGCGCCAGTTATTGCTGGCACCGCCACTCGGACAAAAACGGACACTTGCTATCGATCCGGGATACCGCACCGGCTGCAAGGTGGTTTGCTTAGATGAGCAGGGCAACCTGCTGCACAACGAAAATATTTATCCACACAAGCCGCAGGAAGAGAAAAAGCTGGCTGCCAAGAAAATCACAACGATGGTAGAAATGTACCAGATTGAAGCGATTGCCATTGGCAACGGCACTGCCGGTCGCGAGACCGAAGCATTTATAAAACGGCTGCGCTACAACCGCGACATCCGCGTATATGTGGTGAACGAAGGCGGCGCTTCGGTGTATTCAGCCTCGTCAGTGGCTCGGAAGGAATTTCCGCAGTACGACGTGACCGTGCGTGGCGCTGTTTCCATCGGGCGGCGGCTGATGGACCCGCTGGCCGAGCTGGTAAAAATCGACCCGAAAAGCATTGGCGTAGGGCAATACCAGCACGATGTGGATCAGAAAAAGCTGAAAAACAGCCTCGACTCGGTGGTTGAACTGAGCGTGAATGCAGTGGGTGTGAACCTGAATACTGCCAGTCAGCACCTGTTGAATTACATCTCGGGACTGGGCCCGCAACTGGCGCAAAACATTGTAGGTTTCCGGAAAGAAAACGGGTTGTTCGAATCGCGCGAAGAACTAAAAAAAGTGCCCCGTATGGGACCCAAAGCTTATGAACAGGCTGCTGGATTCCTTCGGATTCCCGATGGCAAAAATCCGTTGGACAATTCAGCGGTTCACCCCGAATCGTATCCGATTGTTAAAAAAATGGCGGTAGATTTGAAATGCAACATCAGCGATTTAATTCAGAATGAAGAGCTGGTAGCCCAAATCGATCTTCAAAAATATGTAACCGATGAAACCGGGCTGCCCACACTGAACGACATCAAAAATGAACTGCTCAAACCCGGTCGCGACCCGCGGAAACCAATAAAAGTTTTTGAATTTGCCGACGGTATTTTCTCCATCGAAGATTTACGCGAGGGAATGGAACTGCCGGGAATTGTGAATAACATCACCAAATTTGGCGCTTTTGTGGATGTGGGCGTGAAACAGTCGGGACTGGTACATATTTCGGAAATGGCCGACCGGTTTGTTTCCGACCCGAATGAAATTGTTAAACTGCACCAGCATGTAAAAGTGCGGGTGAAAGAGTTGGATGTGGCGCGTAAACGGATTCAGCTTTCGCTGAAGGGGGTTTAGCAGTAATAATATTTATGTTTGGCGACTTAAATTTAAGTCGCCAAACATTTACAGATAATAAAATTCAACTGGAATAATTCTCATTTATTTTTCAACCGTTACTTTTTCGTAATACTTTTGCCCTTTGTGGGTTAAAACGATGTAGTAGATTCCTCGATTCCAACCAGTGGTTTGTACTTTGAGCTGCTTTTCAATTTTTTCGGCTTTGTATTTTTTTGAAAATCCTGAATCATAAATCTCAAGCAATGTTGATTCATCCACGGTTTTTAAATCGAATGTTTCTTCGAATTCAATTTTAAATTCTGAAGTAGCAGGATTTGGATAAACTGAAAAATAGGAACATGCTCCCCCCTGGCTGAAATTTTGTGTGATAACCAGGTGATCTGTGCCGCAACAGGTAGTTGCCTCAACTTCAACTGTTCCAAAAGGCGAACTGTTGGTGTTGATCCGGATATAGTTACTGGTTTGCTCATACTTGGTCCAGCCTGAAGGAATTGTCCACTGGTAATTCGACGTTGAGCAATCGGAAGAGTTTTCACAATAAATATAATAAGTTGAATTTGGACAAAGCAGCCAAATTCCGCTTACCCTAACTGGCGTGGGTGCGTTCGACGGCACTACATTAATATCAATTTCGCTATCGGCCGGGCCGTTAATGGCAAAGTTTTTTGTGTACTGCGCGGAGCCACAGCCATCGGAAATAGTAAAAGTGATGGAGCATTCATCACCTGAGTATTGCGATTTGGGATAAATAGTTGCCGAAGTACCTGAGCCACTGGTTGGCGAATTAAACAGCGAGGGATGTGAAAAACTCCATGAGGCTGAAAAACCTGAGAGTAGGTTATTTAAGTTAAAAGTGCCACCTGAAGAACATACCAGGTCGGAGCCTGAAACAAAGGATGCATCAACTTCTTCATAATTTTCATCCAAAAAAATAGAAGAAGGTTCGGCATCGTTAAAATCCATCTCACAGGGGCCGGGGCAGCCGGTTGGCTTCGAGCCGATTCCCCAGTTATAAAAACCGTCCCCATCATTATCGGTATAACTTCTACTTGAGAAAACAGAACTGCATCCTGTGCCGGAACAGGAAATTGTGTTACCATTTTCTTCATAATTTACCTTGTAAAACTTTACATCAAATTCCGGGTTAAAAACATTAATAAATTTAAAAGCAGTTGAAGGATTTCCCGGCCAACTGTCTTTTATGTGCCATTGTCCTGAACCGTTCCATCCTATAATTAAAACAGAGTGGGTATTATCATTTATATCCCCGTGCAACTCATATCCAACATTCATCAACCTAACTGCGATTGGCCCGTAATCGATGATAACTTTTTTTAAATTTTCATTTGAACTTATTTGGACTTCTTAGTATCCGGGAATATTTACCTCTAAATCAGGATTGGCACACATGCTTGAGCAATCGGTATAGAAAGGTGTATAATTGGGATAAGAAAAACAACTTTCGTTAATTATTCCGGTAGTATCTGCATACAACAAAGCTTCTCTTGCAGAGGCAGCTGCATCAAACCTTCCGTAACCAGAACACCATGAATAAATCTCCCTTTCTGCAAGGTTTATCCCATTATTTAAATGATGAAAAGGTTTGTTATAGTAAATGTGACTTAGTGCCTCCACGGCTCCTACAGCCGCAAAAATACCACAGGGGCCCTGTTCACCTTGATCTTTGGCTGGGGAAATGTAATTTTGGGTTGGGTTATCACCATTATACCATGAGAATGATATCGGTTGGGAGTAGGAAGTAATGGAAATTGCAAAAAAGAGTAATGTAAGTTTTAATATCATTGGTGTCGTTTTTTAGATTAGTTTTTGATACACCTTATTGAGAATCCGGCATTTTTCAATTTTAGCATTCTGTCAATACAACCACCATTAACAAGCGTCCTGCTAAATGCGAATTTATCATCAAATTCAGAACTCGTCCAGAATGTTGTATTGATATTTATTGATTGGAAATGAAACTCATTTTTCGAATAATTAATATATCTTTCTCCTCCCGGTAAAGCTGTAAATCCAGTTTCATTTGTCCTTGTAAGTGATTGATCCCAATGAATATCATTTACTGACACAAGTTTGCCCCAAACATTTTTTTCTACTCCCCTACATGCAAGTATGTCAAGTTCTCTTTCCTCCATCCCGAGGTAACGTTCGAGTTCCATCCATTCCTCATCAGATGGGAGGTGCCAGCCTTCAGGGCACACATCCATGGCGGTTTCCCAGTCGTACAGGGCGCCATAGGTATTTAGCATGGAGCCATAAGAGCCTTCGTCGTCATAACCGTACACCCAAATTCCGCATTGGGAGTCGGGTGCGCAAACGTAGGGCACATAGGCCAGGTTTTCGGCCATCCAAATCTGGTCGCCAATTTTTATCCATTTGTACTCGCGGCCGTCACGCTCATCGGTAAAGATACCGGAGTTGGCTTCAAACGGGTCTTTTTGGCAGGCTGCAAAAAGCAGCATTAAAGCTAGTAGTGTTAAAATTGGTGTTTTCATTTTTGAAAATTTTAAGTTCATAAGCGTTTAATTTTTATTTTTTTAAGCTGCGGTTCTCTGTAGGAGTCCTTCGGACTTTTGGATGCAATCCTGAAAGTTTAATTTATTACAGGTAAAAATTCTATCTTTTCACAATAAGTTTTCCGGTTAATATTTCATCTTTATATTTTACACGCACCGTATAAACCCCTTCTGTCCATCCGGCGGTTTGGATGGTTGTGCTTTTGCCTTTCAACTTGATTTTCTTTGTTTTTAATGCCTGCATGGGGCTGTAGATTTCCACGTCCCATTCGGCGTTGTCGTCAAATGGCCCTTCACCAACCTGAGCAGATTTTAATGTTTCCGCCCCGGATTCAATAGTTAATGTTGTTTCACCGGTGGTAGGGTTTGGCGAAATCAGTAGACTTCTGGAATCATAAACATATAAACTTGTACCATAGTATGGACCGAAATTTAGATCCGAGCAAGTGTTTAAAGCTTGTACGATTAACTGATATGAGCCCGAATTATAAAAAGCAATATCAACGTCATCCCCATAGTCATATACTGAATTCCCATTTAACGGATTGAGTATCCAGTTATAATCTGTAGGAGAAGAAAAGTCGCTTTCCGGTATTGCATGATATGTTGCCCACTGGCCGTTAGGCGTATTCATAGGGCCAGTAATATTACTAATCCGGGGAGCGCCTACCCATACCGTTTTTGATATTGTATATGGTGTACCGTCAACAGTGAACGATGCAGTTATCGTACCGGAATTGGCAGTAGAAGAACTTGCTGCCCTCACCGTTACTGATGTACCTGTATTTCCGTTGGGGTAAGCTACATTTGCCCCTCCCCATGTAATGGTAGTATTGGGTACATTTTGTATAGAAGCAGTATAATTTGAGTAACATATAAGGTCGGGACTGGAGATGGAACCGTAGTTAATGGTTATCGTTGCTGACTTATATGGTGAATAAATCTCACATATATCGTTATAAGCTCTAACTTGCACAGTTGCTGACTCGTCAGTGTAAAGGGTTACCGATGTACCACTTCTTGAGATTGTCCCCTTATTTGTAATCCATTCATAACTTGTTGCACCAAATGTTTCAGGTATTGTAAGATTATAACCATTGGAGGAATGAGTAAATGTTTGATTAGATAAGTCTGGAGTTGCAACTCCAGAAGATTGTGCCGGGTAAAGACTAAAAATCGCTCCTTCATATTGATTGTATGGACCTAAATCTCCAGGAGGATCAAACCCTCCTAAAGAATAAGGTCCATCATAAGATCCACCCCAACCCCAATTACAGATAAATTGATCATTATCATTATATCCATGAATTACCCATCCATGACCATGCGTCAATGTAAGATTTGAACCTCTGTAATAAATAGGCCTTCCCCAATTCAGTTCATTTTTTAAATCGCTTTTCCAAGTACTCAAATGACTTATTCTCCATTTGATATCTGCATTTGTACTCATTCCCCAAAAATCTTCAAATCCATCTAATGCTTTATGTATTGAGGAAGAAGAACTATCTGTATTATATTCCGTTAAACAAGAAACTCCGGCATGATAAACAAGCAATTGATTATCAGGCTCAGCTATTGTGTTATGCATACCTTGCCAGTCATAGGTTGTAGAGCCAAAATTAGCAGAGCCTCCATAATATCCAGAGCCTCCGTAAGTGACTGAACCTGTAGGATTAACCCGGCATTCCCAGTAACGCAGGATTTGTGCCATGGCTATTGCGGTGCAACCAGCAGGACAATTTTCTGGACATGAATCATTAAAACTAGAATATTGATCCCATTTAGTATCAAAAACTAACTCTACATCAGTAGCGGACTTAAGTTGATATCCGCTAAAGTATTCTTCCCAAAGTTGCTTAATTTTTTTTGTAGGCTTCTTCTTTTCTTTCTTTAATTTGTTTATCTCATATTTATATTTTTCAATAAGATAGAGTAATCCAGGTGGCATTAGGGAAGGGTCGTATACACCTTTTGAACAATAACCTAAACTTGGGGGTGCTGCATAATTCCCGGAAACAATTGAAAACCCGGATTTTTCATATGGAACAATATAAAGTAATGTATCATTTTTATCTTCATTGCCTAAGGGAATTATAGCTTTAAGTTTTGTTGTCTTTCCGTTATTATTTCTCCTAAAAATTTCTTTTGCTATTTGTTCAGCATCATTTCTTCTTACCTTTTGAGCGGAGGTAATACCTGTAAAAAAGACGAGTGTAAAAAGGATTAGTATTATTTTTTTCATGATTTTTTATTTTATTTTTTCAAAGTATTTATCAATTTCTCCATTTCTGACAATTTCTTTTATTTCTAAACTGTCTCTAATATAGAATCGCTTAACTTCTGTTCGGTTTCTATAAAAAACTATATATGGATCTTTATCTAAAATATATTTATGCAATGTATCATTAGGTACATAAGCACCCAGACCTGATCCGTGATTTAGCATTTCTCTTTTTAAATATTCTTTATGTGTCATATTCAAAAAAACATCATAGCGTTCGTCAGCCTCTCCGTCTAAAATATAACCGTTATCGAGTCTATACCTTTGAGTGTAAACTGTATCGTTATTCTTGAACTCAATAAAATGATATGAATTAGATCGGCTATTCCAGAACTTATTAGAACGATAAATCTGGTCTCCTATCATTCCAATGTCAACCAGATTAAAGTAATTACCGTTGGTTTTATAGATAGAAACACCGGGATACTGATCTTCAGATCCTAAGAGATCGCACCCATTCCCTATAAGGAGAATTAAAAAACATACGTATAATTTTAATAGTATCTTTTTCATAAGTATTTGTAAAAAAATTGTAATATAAAGTTGAGAATTCATGAAGTTTTTTCCCCATGCTGGAGTACAAATAAGAGCTACTTCTAGTGCCTTTGGTTGGCATCTTTCCCGGCGTGAATCCACCTTGTGGTTTTCCGGGGAAAGTGGATTATGGGCCGTGTTTCATCATACTATTGGTTTTAAAAGTTAGT
>NZ_JBSQIC010000122.1:0-7712 GCF_055108615.1 Tangfeifania sp.
TCATAATTTGGATTTACAGTACCATCTTGACGTAGGCAAGCCAACATACATTGATGTCGAAATTACGTATGATACTGAAAAAGATTGGGATTTATTATTTATATATGAATGCGATAACAATTTCTCCAATCTTAAACAAGTCATGACCTTGTCGGGTGCAGGTGAGCGTAGTTATAGGTCTGTTACACCCAATGGCAAGTTGGTAGTTTCTTTTCTAAGCGACAGTAATACCAGTGGAGATAAGGGATATGATGGATTCAGCGTTATGTATTATGAAGTAAATGAATCTATTCCTCCGGATGAAAATATTTTTGAAGAGACCGGAAGAGCATCTATAGGAAGTGTGTCAGGTGGAGCTAACCTTAAAATTGTTGATTATGCCTGTAAAAATCTTGGTGCGTTGACTTTAACAGAACCCGATTATAATAATTCTATGATATTGCTGGAATCGAGCACAAACTCAATGTTGGGATTAAGTTACAATAAATTAGCAGCAAATGGGTCCTTCGGTTTTACTGCAGGTGGTAAGATATATCACGCATCGGATGGATACAGTTTTTCCACAACAGAAAATCAGAATGCATTTGAAATATATTCCAATGGCAATGTTGGTATCAATAATCCTCCTATTAACAGAGGAAAGGTAAATATCGGGATGAATGGGGAACCGTATGAAGGTTATATTGAAATATCTGATCCTGGGAGAGACTATGAAATGAAAATTTTTAATGCCGGAGGTAATATTGGATCCAGTTGGGGAGGAGGAATTTCTGCACATACCAAAGATAATCATTATGCTTTGTGTTTTGTTGGTGATAATCGTGGTACAAGTACCGGAAGTCGTGGAATAATTGTCTTTGACGGCCGCATGGGAAACTCATCAGCTCTTGATAATCAGGTGGTTTTTGAGTTTTGCAGTGGCTACGGAAAGAGGCTTACACACATTGATGGAAGCGGAAGTTTCATTGTAAAAAAGGATATTGAAGCGGCCGGAACCATAAGAGCTTCAGAGATAAAAGTAAGGGCAACCGGGAATACTGCCGATTTTGTTTTCTCAGATAGCTACGAATTACGCGACTTACAACAAGTCGAAGACTTCATCAAAGAACACAAACACCTCCCGGATATCCCAAGCTCTGAAGAAATGGAAGCATCTGGTGTTAACCTGGGGGAGATGAATAAGATGCTTTTGCAGAAGATTGAGGAGTTGACGTTGTATGTGATATCCTTGCAAAAAGAAAAGGATTCCTTGAGGGCTGAACTTGAAGCTCGCAGTAACTGGCAAAAGGAGTTGGACATCTTAAAGCGAGAAATTATAAGGATAAAGAACAGAAGTAACTTATAGAAAGATATTTGTTTATGAATAAGCAATTTTGCATTTACGTTGTTTTTTTTGTATTTCATAGTTTTGTTGGATTTAGTCAGGAGAATGGGGATTTTGAAACACCTAATCAGTTTCAGTTTCCTACCATCCCAACACCTAATGAGAGCGCTTTACTTAATTCTTCAAGAATACCCGCCGCAACATACAATGGCTCGATTGGAATATCAATTCCAGTTTATGTCATTAAGGATCGACAAATTGAGATTCCGATAAGTTTAAATTACCAAGCTTCAGGGATTAAGGTTGAGCAGGAAGCTAGTTGGGTCGGTCTTGGTTGGAATTTATCAGTGGGTGGAGCTATAACCCGTTTAATAAATGGTCATAGAGACGATATTTGCTATGATTTCGATTCAGAGGATCGGGGAATTTTGCGATTAGCCCAAGATAGAGTGAGTGAAGATGGCCCAGTTATTCCTTTTTTTACCCATGACCTGATTTCTGTTGGTTATGAAAATCCCACATATATCAATAATGCTGTTGAGGACTATATGTTCCTTTATGGAGAAAAAGGACTCCCACCATGTCAAAAATGGATGGAACACTCACCTATCCCAAGGATGTTTAATGAAGGATGGTATAAACCTGATTTATTTTCTTTTTCTTATTTGGGTAAAAGTGGTAAATTTTTTAAGAGACATAGTGAAGGTACTTATGAGCAAATAGATGCTCAGGGCACTTTACAAATTAACTCTATGGAGGGAAATACTGGTTGGTTCATTGTTGATGAGAGCGGAGTAAAATACATCTTTGATGAGCCACAGAAAAAATGGGATTCTTTTCAAACTATTCCTGAGGAGAGACGATTGCCTGTAACCCATTACTTGTCGAGGATCGAATATCCAAATGGGCAGAGTGTCGATTTTGTTTATGAAGAACTTGCCCCTGTATCTTCATTGGCTCAAAAGAACGAGCGCTTAATGTTCTATTCCCCTAATAGCAGAGCAAATGGGCCCACTTATCAGGAAATTGGATGGAGTTATCAAGAATACTGGCCCAAATATTTAAAGCAAATCCGAGCTGGTAATTATATGGTTGATTTTGAAAGAGAAACAGGTAGGTCGGATATTCCTGGGGAGGACAAATTAAAGAAAATAGTTGTTTCTAATTTGTTTTCTGATTTTGAAAAAGAGTTTGTTTTTAATTATGATTATTTTTCTGCAGGTACTGGTTCTTCATCAAGAATTACTGACAGGCTTAAATTGGTGTCAGTGTTAGATTGTGAAGGGAGGTTGCATGAATTTAAATATGTCGATAAAAGAGTTCCTTCAAAACAATCTATGGCTCGGGATTTTTGGGGTTACTACAATGGTGTTGAGGATAATATTACTCTTTTGCCAAAACTTAAACATATAGATGGTTTGAGTGGAATTTATGAAGAAGAATTTCAGGATGCTTATGACTCAAGATTTTCTTCGGATCGACGTCCTAGCTCAGAACATATAGGGTGGGGAATGTTAGAGAAAATTATCCATCCGACAGGAGGATGGACTACTTATGAATTTGAGCCTCATAGATTTTCCAATTTTTTGTATGATTATTTAGGAAGTGGAGGGCGAAGTGTGAAAGAAGGTGCATCAGATAGGGAAGAGATTACGATTAACGTTATCGAAAGAGTGGATGTTGATATAAGAGTAGAAATAGGAATGCCTTATATTCCCGGAAGAAATCTGACCATTGATGAGATTAATAGTTTGCTTGCTGGGAGTTATTGCGCTTTATATGAGAATGGGGAATTAATAAACCGTTTTGTTGCGCAATATGAAGGAGGAGGTAATAGTTCGGGTGCAGGTCTAGTAAGTTGTAACGAAACTATTGAAGGATTTAATTTTGCTCCAGGAAATGATTATGTATTTATTGCTTATTTATCAGAAGATGCGATGAATTATAAAGAATCATATCCTTCTTCCGCTATTTACTGCGAAATCTATACAGATATACCCAAGTATGCCTTGGAAGGATGTGATAATGAAAGGTATAGTATCGGTGCAGGAATGAGGATCAAGAGCATCAAGAAATTTGATTCCAATGGAAATCAATTGCTACATAAAGCATATACTTATGAAGGAGAGAATGCTTCTTATGGTAAATTAATGTCCAGATTGAATTATCAATCAATGTTTTTTGAGTTTCATGATGGTGGAGGTAATCAGAATAGTCGAGGTTGGGTGAATTGCTTGAAAGTTGATGCTAGCAGTAATATTGGTATTTCTAATTCAGCAAATAACAGTCCTGTTGGTTATTCACAAGTGATTGAAAAAATGTACAATAAGCATGGAGACTATAATGGACGAATTGTAAATAGTTATCATAACCAATCATCGCTTGCACAAATTGAGGGTATTCCAGAAATTCCTTATTTGTTGAATGGTAAATTAAAGTCCAAGGTTGTTATGGATAACAATAATGATACCATTTCACGTGTCGATTTTAAATATCTAAAAAAAGTCAATAGTAATTATTTTGGCCTATACTGTCCTTCAAGATTTTATTCTTTAACAGGCTCACCAGCTGGTGATTTTGATCTTTCTCATCTTAATGACGATTATTTTGATTATTATCAAAGAGAAGCGCTTAGTAGAATGACAAATGTACCTTCCGTTCAGTTTGTCACTTATGCTTATTTAATTCCTGCAAGTACATTCAAGTTATCAAAACAAGTAAGTGTTTCTTATGATAAAGGGGAAAGAGGCGTCGTTGAAGAAGTAGAGACGAATTATAATTCAAATTTGCAGGTTAAAAGTAAGATAGAAAAAATAGTTGGAGGCGAAAAGGAAATAAAATATGCTTATTATTACCCTGATGATTATATGAATAACCCTGTTATTGAACCATTGCTTGATAATAGAATACTTGACCGGGTTGTAAAAGCAGAAAGGCTTGTTGATAGACAGTTAACTGACGGAAAAGTAACTCGTTATAATTCAATTGGATTACCTTTAGAGATTTTTAATTATCAGCAGTCAGGATTAAAAGCAAGTCAAGAACATGATAGTAATGAATTGATTCCAGATGATTACTTTTTAACCAAAAAAGTATTGTATAAAGGAAGTAGTATCCCTAAAGAAATAGTTAAAACAAATGACAGGCCAATATATTATTATTGGGGATATAATGATCAATTTGTTGTTGCAAAAATGGGTAATGTTTCCGCTACTGATATTGATAATAATGTCGGGTTACAAAATGCTTTAAATCAATTAAGTTCTTTTACTCATATTCAAAGTGCGGATAAATTAAGTTTAGCAAACTTAAATAGAGAGATTCGAAATCTTTCTCCCATCGAAGCAGAAATTTACACCTACACTTACGATCCTCTTATAGGCATAACCTCCCAAACCGATCCCAACGGCATCACCACCTACTACGAATATGATGGATTTGGACTGTTAAAATGTGTGCGGGATGATGAAGGAAACATCCTGAATACCTTTGAATATCATTATCAAACCCAAGAATAGTAGTTATGGAAGTATACAAATATCTTAAGACGATATATTCAACCAGGAGGAATGTAATGTTTTTTTTGTTTTTATTATTTCCTGTCATATTCTATGGACAGACAGAGCTTATTAGTGTTAGTGGTGATGCATATCCTGGTAATGAGATGACCTACACATTTAATGGTTATTGCGAAAATGTTGAGTGGGAAATATCCGGATTGAACTATTCTTTAACCCGCCCCCCGGGAAAGAAGAGCCTTTACATTTCTTGGAATGGCACAGGGGGCGGGACAGTAACGGCGTATGTAAGTGAATGTTCCTATTCATATCAAGCAAGTTATTCAATTATTACAGATGTCAGGCTATGTCCACCAACCGGATTAGAGCAGGTGTATGGTACATGTGATAAAATATACCTCAAGTGGGATCAGTTTCCAGGAGTAACAGGCTATTACTTAGATGTTTCAACGGAAAGTAATTTTAGAAACTTTGTCCCTGGCTATAGAAATTTGAATATTAACAATGTAGCACAATATACAATAGAATCCGGTTTGATTAGTGGAACTACTTATTATGTCAGGATAAGGGCGTATGACAGCCATGGCTCTAGTCCAAGTTCAAAAACAGTCTCCTGTTCAACTGTATCAATAGCAGATCCCTTAGCTACTATGGGAAGCGGGGCAACCACTTCTCGAATTACGGCTAACTGGTCTGACATAAGTGGCGCTGAGACGTATTATTTGGATGTCTCAACGAATAGTTCGTTTAGTAACTATGTGGGAGAATATGAAAATTTGGATGTTGGCAATGTTTTAAGCAAAACAATAACCGGACTTATTCCAGGCCAAACCTACTATTATCGTGTTCAATATTCCAAAGGGAATTGTATCAGTGGTAATTCCAATACTATAAGCTATTCGACAGTTCCTGCGGCTCCTGTAACGAAGTCAGCAACTAACATTACCCCTAACCAGATGACGGCAAACTGGGATGCAGCAATCGGAGCCACAGGGTATTATCTGGATGTATCAACCAATAGTTCTTTTACTAGCTATGTGTCAGGGTATAGAAATGTTGATGTTGGCAATGTGTTGCAAAAGCGAGTGACCGGACTTTCTGATTGTACTACTTATTACTATCGCGTTAGGGCCTATAATTCAAGCGGAACAAGTAATAATTCTTCTGTGATTGAAGAGACCATACATGTATCTCCCGTTATTGAGCAACAACCAACGGATCAATATGGACGTGTTGGAAATAGTGCAACATTTATAGTTGATGTCAGTGGATCGAATTTGACTTATCAATGGCGAAAAAATGGAGCCAATATAAGTGGAGCAACATCAGCCAGCTATACCATAACAAATATCCGACCATCCGACGTTGCATGGTACGATGTAGTAATTACTGATGGTTTAGGAGAGAAGCTGTTTTCTAGTTCGGCTCAACTTTATGTTACTTTCCAGGCGCAGCCCGATAAAAATTACATAATTAGTCGAACCATTGAGAAGAGTGGTGTTCGAGACGAGAGTGAAGTGGATTTTATTCCGATAGACAGCATCGAGGAAGAAATATCTTATTTCGACGGCCTTGGCCGTCCCATGCAAACCATTTCGGTGGCAGCCAGCCCTTCAGGTGCAGATATTGTTCAACCGATCGTCTATGATGGTTTCGGAAGAGAAAAATATCAACTGTTACCCTATATAAGTGGAGAAAGCAGTGGCGCCTTTCAGGAAAATCCTGACATGACCGATCCAACGAGTACTTATGCCGGGAGTGAGCATCATATATTTTATCAGAACCAAAATATTTCCGGAGAAGACAAGCCCTATGGCTATTCTGAAACCGTCTTCGACAACTCTCCCCTTAACCGTGTGATGGCCCAGGGTGCTCCGGGCCAAGACTGGCAACCTGACGCTCATCCTGTAAGATACAGCTACGAGACCAATGAAGTGCAGGAAGTATTGTTGTTTCAGGTTGTCAGTGATAAATTGGAAAATACCGGTGGCGATTGTTATGGTAACTATTGTTACTATGAGCCCAACCAGTTGTACAAGACCGTTACTAAAGATGAAAACTGGCAAGCAACAGACGGAAAACTTCATACCACCGAAGAATTTAAAGATAAACTTGGTCAGGTGGTATTAAAACGCAGCTATGTTTTAAATTCAGAAGGAAATGTTCAGCCGGTTGAGACCTACTACGTTTATGATGATTTTGGTCTGCTGCGCTATGTAATTCCGCCCAAAGCCACGGCTAACTTCAAAGGAGATGTTAAAGATTATACCAGTCAAAGTGCTGTAAAATGGGTAACATCAGATGAAGTAGTGAGCATAAAAGACCCGGCCGTAGACGGCTATCTGGTAGACGGACAGGGGAGTGTGACATTAAAACCCGGCTTTTCATTTGCAGCCACAGCAGACGAGAGTTTCTCAATAATTACGGCCAACCTGTCGGGCGATTTGATGTACAGTTACAAATACGACGGCCGCAAGCGCATGATTGAAAAGAAAATACCCGGTGCCGAAGTGGTTTATATGGTCTATGATAATCGTGACAGGTTGGTACTTACCCAGGATGGTGAGATGCGGGAAAAGGAAGAATGGCTGTTTACGAAATATGATGCGCTGAATCGTCCCGTCATGACCGGTATTTTAACTACGTCCAAGACGCATGATCAATTGCAGACATATTTCAAAAACTTTGAAGGCGAAGACGTACAGTTGTATGAGACACTGCCTGACAATGGAAGCGGACTGTATACTCTTAATAATAGTTATCCAAATGTGGAAGATTTGAATGATTTAACCGAAGATAACCTGCAGACCATAACCTATTACGATGATTACGACTGGATGGGTAGTATTGATATATCGGATTACTATAAT
>NZ_JBSQIC010000123.1:0-7578 GCF_055108615.1 Tangfeifania sp.
CTTTGGCATAAACAAATCGTTTTTCATGGCAACATCTCAGCCAAAGGGGGACAAGCTCCGAACAACTACCTGCGTTTCATCAGGGCTTCGTCCCCCTTTGACGGTCAATAAAATCGTTTAGCACATTGTTGTATTCAAAGGGGGTAAGGGGGATTGGGAGCAATCAAAAAACAACTTCACTTTTTCTCTTGTTCATCTATGATCCTCTGTTCCAAACATTGGATAGCATAATCAATTTCTGCCACAACATCATCTATCCTATAAACAACCAAACTTTCTGCAAAACGCAAAACAGTGTAGCCAAGTGATTCCAGAAATTGTTGCCGTATGCAATCTTCCTTGCTTTTGGCAAAATGGGAAGAACCATCAATTTCAATGATGAGTTTTAGTTTTCGGCAAACAAAATCTACGATATAATCACCAATAATAAATTGGCGGTTAAATTGATAAGGCCAGTGCTGTTTTGCTTTAAGAACATCCCGCCAAAGTAATGCTTCGCCTTTGGTCCCAAATTTCCGAAGATTACGGGCCAGAGGTTTCAGGTTTTTATTGTATCTCGCGGACATTGAAATATTTTTGGTAAAGTTAAAAAAACAGATTGATAATGAAAGTTTTAAAAGTTTTGAATCCCCCTTTGATTCCCCCTTTAATTGGCAGCAATTTACTTCCATGGCAAAAATACAATTAAAGGGGGACAAGCTCCGAACAACTGTCTGTAAAAAAACGCTGTGCCTTTGCGTCTCCGCGTCTTTGCGGTGAAAACAATTAAAACAACAGCAGCATAAACATGTAATCTTTCAGTTCTTCGCGCAGTATTTTCAGTGCATTTGAAATTTGGGTTTCCACGGTGCGTTTGGAGATATTCAACTGGGTGGCAATTTCGTCGTTGGAAAAGCCTTTGAACCGGCTTAACGAAAAAACTTCGTTGGTGCGGGGCGGCAGTTTTTCAAAGGCTGATTTGATACGTGACTGCAATTCTGATTCAACAAACAAATCGGGTTGGTACAGCCTGTCAGTCTCAATCATTATCTGAAGTTCTTCACGCACTTTTTCGTTGATTTTTTCCTTTTTCAGGACATTCAGTGCCCGGTTTTTAACCGAGGAGAAAAAATAACTTTTCAGGGTATCCGATTTTCTGATTTCCTTGCGGCCTGTCCACAATTTCACAAAAAATTCCTGTACAATTTCTTCGGCTTCATCAGTATCGAGGACAATTTGGGAGGCGAAGGTTACCAACCCGGGATAATAGAAACGGAACAGCAATTCAAAGGCCGTCTGGTCGCCGTTAATGAGTCGCTGTATCAGGGTTTCTTCCTTAATCCCGTTGATGACAGTCATGGAAACAAAATTAGTTGTTTTTTATTCCAATCCAAACAGCTGTTTATTGAATAATATAAAAACAGAAGTAATCGAACCCAAAAAATAGTGTCCAACAAAAAATCCTTTGCGTCTCCGCGCCTTTGCGAGTTTTCACCTAATTTTATTAGGCATAATGAGGCAATGACAGTAAAATTCCAAAATGCAAATCACAAATCACAAATAAATTTCAATTTTCAAATACTTTAAATTCCAAAATTCTTAAATTTATCTTGTTTCGAGATTTGTTTTTTTGTTTTTTGGTGCTTATTTGGAGCTTGTTTTTTGTTATTTGATATTTCTCTCACAAACAGTATATTATGCAAATCTGTCATTGGTAGCATACTAATACTTTGCCACCAGCGGCATCTTCCTGCCAAACCCAAAAGCCTTGGAACTGACCCGCAAAATGGGCGCTGCCTGGAACCGTTTGTACTCATTTACATTTACCATACGAATCACCCGGTTGACTTCTTTTTCATCAAAACCTTTGGCAATGATTTCCTGTGGCGACTGGTTCAACTCAATAAAACTAAACAGAATTTCATCGAGGATTTCATATTCGGGCAGGGAATCAGTATCTTTCTGCTCGGGGCGGAGTTCGGCAGAAGGAGGTTTTACAATGCTGTTTTCAGGAATTATTTCACGCTCACGATTCATAAACCGGGCCATTTTAAACACATCGGTTTTATACACGTCGCCCAAAACTGCAAGGCCGCCGTTCATGTCGCCGTACAACGTTCCGTACCCCACGGCACATTCACTTTTGTTGGTGGTGTTTAATAGAATGTGACCGAATTTATTGGAGATGGCCATTACAAAAATCCCGCGTGCCCGCGCCTGAATATTTTCCTCAGTAACATCGGGCGAAGTTCCTTCGAAAAGCGGTGCCAGTTCCTTTTCAAATTCATCCACGGCGGACTGAATTTTTACAATGTCGTACTGAATCTCCAGATTTTCAGCCAACTTCCGGGCATCTTCCACGCTGTGGCCCGACGAATATTTGGAAGGCATGAGCAGCACGCGAACGTTTTCAGCCCCCAGCGCTTCAACTGCCAATACTGCAGTTACTGCCGAGTCGATTCCGCCCGACAAACCTAAGGTGGCTTGTTTAAATCCCATCTTTCCGAAATAATCACGAATCCCCAAAACCAGCGCATCATGAATTTTTTCGATGGTACCCGCTTCTTTCTGAACCAATTTACTCCCCGGATTCTGCGTGTCGACAACCAGGAAGTCTTCTTCAAAATACTTCAGTTCTTTCACAATCTCACCTTGCTCATCGATATAAACCGAGCCCCCGTCAAAAATAAGTTCGGTTTGTGCTCCGGACTGGTTCACATAAAAAATGGGCAGCCGGTATTTTTTGGCTTTCGAAATCAAAATATCTTTTCGCCAGCTTTCCTGGTTGTACGAAAACGGCGAAGCAGAAATATTCACCACAAAATCGGGGTGCAGTTTTGCCAGTTCTTCCATGGGCGAAACCTGGTAAAGTTTATCTTTCCCAAACTCGTTAGCGGTGGGTTGTTCGTCCCACAAATCTTCGCAAATTGTGACGGCAATTTTTTCGCCTTTGTATTCCACCACTTCAAAATCGCGGTTGGGCTCAAAGTGGCGGTATTCATCAAAAATATCGTAGGTAGGCAGCAAAGTTTTGTTGTGAGCGGAATGAATTTTTCCATCGGTTAGAAACAGTGCCGAATTAAAAAGTCGTTTTCCGCGTTCATTTTCATTGATTCGGGGAGCGCCAACAACAGCCGCAATTCCTTTGCATTCCGCAGCAATCTTGTTTACGGCTGCTTCCGCTTTCTGAATAAATTCTTTCTTTTCGAGTAAATCGTGCGGATAATACCCGGTAACCGACAACTCGGAAAAAACAACCAAATCAGCTCCTGCATTTTTTGCTTTTTCGATGGTTTCAATAATTTTTTCGGCGTTCCCTTCAAAATCGCCAATTATGTAATTTAACTGAGCTAAAGTTACTTTCATAAAACAATGGTTATAGCTGTTTTAAATAGATTTCTGTCTTATTGACAATTCGATCCTTTACTTCTTCCCATTTGAGATTTTTATCCTTCAGAATAACAGGCCAATCTTCCAATTTTACATCATTGAACCATGTAATACTTTTTAATACATTTACCTCATTATATTGAGAATACTTTTTTTTGTAAAAGGAAATTAATTCAGCAAGGGGAAATTTGTCAAGCAAATAATAAATATCAATAAAATCTTTTACACGTTGGCCACTGGTTGAAATGGCGTTAAGTTTCATTGCTGCAATATCTTCAACTGCTAAAATTGAAATCCCCTCTGTGATTAAAGGCATCCCAATCATTGGATATCGATGAGCTATTAAATCTATCTGAATTCCGTTTATGCTTCCTTTAATTGTATTTTCTGCAGAGAAAAAAAGTTGGAATTGAAAGTCCGTTGATAAATTTTCAAGTAGCTTCCCTGCGTCAAAATTAAAATTTGAAAACAGGTCTATGTCAATTGATTTTCGGTGACCGTAAAGTAAGGCCAATGCTGTTCCTCCTACGAGGAAAAACTCATCCAAATATTCTTTGTTTTGAAGTTTTTTTAATAACTCCAATGTTGATCTGTCGATTGTTTCCTTGTGTAACATTTAAATTCACTTATTGGAACATTTAAAAGCAGGGAAAGAAAATTAAGTGTTTTGGGATCGATATAATTCAGGTTGCAAACCGTTTTTTTTACTTCTTCCTTTCCATAATGTGTCAATATCAATTTTATTTCCCGGAGGTTTCCAAAATTCATAACGCGTTCAATAATTATTCTTTTGGATTTATTTTCATCCAGTAAACCAGGATCAATATCCCAAAAATAGGTTTTATTCAATTTTCCAAGTAATTCCGGCATTGATCATTTTTTATCAAAAATACAAAAATCTGCGGTGAATTGCTATTCCATAAATTGCTGCCTGCTATTTTTGTTTCAACTTTGCAATAAAATTTAAACCAGTTCGTATTGAATGAAAATTAATCTATAATGAATTATAAAACATATTTTTCCCTTCTTATTATACTTATTATTTTTTTCGCCTGCAACCGCAACCGGCTTAAAGTGGATATTTCAGACATAGAAACCGAGGTTGGGATTGTGCGTTTCGACCAGGAGCTTTTTGAGTTGCCCATGCAAGACACTTTGGCCGAATTAACTGCCCTTCGAAACAAATATCCGGAGTTTTTCGACCTGTTCACCTGGAAAGTAATTGGCGTGGGCGGTATTGAAGAGGAACACTTCCCGGAAATCATGGGCCAATTCCTCACCGATACCATGATTTTGAATGTAAAAACCTTGGTGAAAAAAGAATTTTCAGATTTTGAAAAAACAGAGGAGGAGCTAATTACAGCTTTCAAATATTTTCATTATCATTTTCCTGATAAAGAACTGCCAACAATTTTTACAGCCATTTCGGGATTTAACCAGTCGGTTTTTACAGCAGAAGATATAATCGGAATCAGCCTTGATAAATACCTGGGACGCGATTGCAGCTATTACCAAAAATTAAGCAATGTGCCGCTTTACAAGGTGAAAAACATGCACCGTAAAAAATTACCGTCGGATGTAGCTTATGCATGGGGACTGACCGAGTTTGACGATCCGCACGGCACCACAACAGTCCTCGACAATATTGTTCACCAGGGAAAACTGATGTATCTTGTTGATGCCATGCTCCCCGAAATGCACGATTCGCTGAAAATAGGTTACACAGCAGAACAACTGCAATGGTGTAAAAATAATGAACCTCAAATGTGGAATTTTCTGATAGAAAACGAGATGCTCTATTCCAACAAACGGATGGATATTTTGCGTTACATCAACGACGGGCCCTACACAACCGGTTTCCCAACAGAATCGCCTGCCCGTGCCGGAATCTGGATTGGCTGGCAGATTGTGCGGCAATACATGAACAAGCATGAAGAAATCTCACTTCCTCAATTAATGCCAAACACCAATTACCAGGAGATTCTGAATGAATCGGGTTATTATCCGGAATAAATAAAAAAGGGCACGCTTAATAAAACATGCCCCAATTATTATGAAAAAGTTAGGAAAAATTACAATTCCCTGATTTTAATATTTCTGTACCAAACAGCGTCGCCATGATCCTGCAATGCAATGTAACCTGATTTTGCCACGTTGGCCCAGTCAGGATTATATTCCGGGAATTTTGAATTGGCAACCATTTCATTCCAGTCATCGGTCCAAAGATGATATTCCAAAACGGTTTCGCCATTCTGTTTGTGAACTACCGTTCCGTCATACACCATAATTTCGGCAGAGTTCCATTCGCCGGCTGGTTTTGCATTTTGCGGATCAGCAGGAATCAAATCGTAAAGCGATGCTGATTTGCGGTTTCCGTTTTTGCCCAACATGGCATCCGGATGTCTTTCATTATCCAGCACCTGGAATTCCGGAGCTGTTTTCCAGATAGGGTCTCCTTCAACTTCCTGCCCAAGGTAGAAAATACCTGAGTTGCCGCCTTCCGAAATTTTGTAATCGATTTTCAGGTGGAAGTTGGAAAACTTCTGTTCTTCGTAAAGAATGTCGCCACCATTTTCGGCACCGGCTTCACCCTGGCCCGACTCTTTGCAGTGCAAGGTTCCGTCAACCACTTCCCAGCCAGCCGGGAAAGTTTCCTGGTTCACACCACGCCAGCCTTCGGGTGTTTGCCCGTTGAACAAGAGCATCCAGCCCTCTTCTTTTTCAGCTTCAGTTAATTCGTTTGGTCCGGCAGTTTCTTCAACTGCTGCCTGTTTTTCGCTGCTTTCTGAACTGTCATCGGATTTTTTCTGGCCCCCGGTGCATGAAACAGCGAATAGAAAAGTAACTACCATTAGTAACGAAAAATAATTTCTCATTTTTAATTTTCTTTTATTTGTTTATTAATAGATTTAATTCTCACTCAACTCATCAAAAATTATCAGGGTAATTGGAAAAACAATATGTAATTCACCCTTAAATAATTAACAATATACACTAATTGTGCTATACAAAATTAATAATTTCCAAATTTCTTTCGTAATTTCGATATCATATTTCTGTTGAAACATGAATATAATTTAATTTGAAACCATGAATGATGCTACAAGTAAACCAAAAAGAATTGGCATTTTAACAGCCGGTGGCGATTGCCCGGGGCTTAACGCGGCAATCAGGGGTGTTGGGAAAACGGCCATTGTTGAATACGGAATGGAAGTGTACGGTTTTAACGCCGGCTACCTGGGTTTAATTGAAAACGATTACATAAAGTTAAGCGAATCGCAGCTATCGGGAATACTTACCGAAGGCGGGACAATTCTCGGAACTTCGCGCGAGAAGCCCTACAAAATGATAAAAAAAGGGGTAAAGAAAAACCCCGAGAAACCGAAAAAGATAAAAAGAACATACGAAAAACTTGGCCTTGACTGCGTGGTGTGCATTGGCGGAAACGGCACCATGAAGACCGCCAACATGCTGGCCCAGGAAGGATTAAATGTTATTGGTATCCCAAAAACCATCGACAACGATGTATGGGGAACAGATATTACTTTTGGTTTTGAATCGGCGGTGCAAATTGCCACCGAAGCCATTGACCGGCTGCATACCACAGCCAACTCGCACCAGCGGGTGATGATTATCGAGGTAATGGGACACCACGCCGGCTGGCTGGCACTCTACTCAGGATTGGCGGGCGGCGGCGATATTATCCTGATCCCGGAAGTTCCGTACAACATCCGCTCGGTGTGCAAAAAAATTGAAAAACGTTACGAACATAAAAAACCTTATTCGATTGTGGTCGTGGCCGAAGGAATAGACCATCCGAAAGGGAAATCGGCGGCAGCGCACATTGGCGAGGCCATTCAAACTTACACCGAGATTGAAACACGCGAAACCGTGCTTGGATACATTCAGCGCGGCGGCAGCCCCACCCCAATGGACCGGATCCTGGCCACACAATACGGTTCTTACGCTGCACAGTGTATTGCCGAAGGTTGTTTCGGTACTATGGTAGCCATGCACAAAAACGAACTGACCACTGTTCCGCTATCCGAAGTGGGTGGTAATCTGCGACTGGTTAAAGAGGATCACCCGCTTATTCTGAAAGCCCGGAAAATGGGTGTTTCGTTTGGGGATGAGTATTTGAATGATTAGAAATCACAAAGGAATGTGCACCAGCTTTTTGGTTTCAAAGAATTCTTCCTCGAAATATTC
>NZ_JBSQIC010000124.1:0-7479 GCF_055108615.1 Tangfeifania sp.
TGTAATTTCCATAGCTTTCATTTTTGTTTTTGTACCGATGCCGCGATAAATGCAGGTTCGGCAGTTGATTGTTTTTCAGTTCCGTCCAGCAGTTCAAAATCAGGCGAAAAATATATACTTGCCGAAGTGCGTGGTTTTCCGAAACGGGTGAGTATTTCTTTTATTTCTTCCTGGGTAAAAAAGCGCGCATGTTTAAATACCGGGTCGTTATTTTTATTTTTCCCCTGTTCCGAAAGTGCATTCAGGCAACCCAGCACAAGCGTTCCTCCCGGTTTCAGCACGCGGTCGATTTCGTTTAAAACCTTTTCTAAATCGTCCACAAACTCGAGCATTGTAATCGAAACAATTCCAGAAAACCGGGCATCGGAGAATGGAAGCCGGGTGGCATCGGTATTTATAAACTGAACATTTTCCAGGTTTTTTGAACGGGCGATTTCGAGCATGGCTTCCGAATTATCGACGGCTGTAACCTGAAATCCACTATCGTTGAAAAATTTTGTCCAGTGCCCGGTGCCGCAACCCAGTTCCAGCCAGTTCGTTTTGGGCAATCTTTTTAAATGGGCCGAAACAATTTCTTTTTCAATGTTGTCAACAGTTTTTCCGGTTTCTGTCTGGTAATAGGTGTCGTATTCCGACGCGATGTCAGGCGTAAGGAATACATTTCGGGTATTTTTTATTTCCATAAAATGTTAAATATTAAATTTTTAAAAAGAAAAATTGTTCAGTTCATTCTTTTTTTCTTCCAGCAAATTTACAAAACAATCTTTTCTTCGGGTGTGGTTTTTATTTGAAATTAATCTAAATAAATGATTGGATAACGAGAATATGTTTATTATATTTACGTGTAACTTTAAAGGAGGACCGTAAAATGAAAGAAAAAATGAATTTGTACGATGACTCCCATTGGCAGGAAGCTTCGGAATATGGAAGCGGTGCGAAAAAAAAGACCTTGCGTGATGATAACGGCAAAAGGACAATTTTACTCAGGTTGCCTGAAAATTTTCACATGGCCGACCACACGCATGTGACTACCGAACAGCATTTTATTCTGGACGGAGAATACAAAAGTGAAGGTAAGGTTTACCACAAGGGAGACTACCAGGTTTTCAGCTCACATGAAAATCACGGGCCTCTCGAATCGAAAAAAGGGGCTTTGGTGCTGGTAGTGTGGGATCCGTATCAACCCAAAAATTAAAAAAAACGAAGGAGGTATCTTATGGCACTGATGATTACTGATGATTGTATTTCCTGCGGGGCATGTGTTAGTGAATGCCCGAATAATGCCATTTCTGAAGGCGATTTGATTTATGTGATTAATCCGGACCGGTGCACCGAGTGTGTTGGTTTTTTTGATGAACCGCAATGTGTTGAGGTTTGTCCGGTAGATTCCATTATTCCCGATCCTGATCACAGCGAGAGTCATGATGCACTGCACGCAAAAAAGAAGCAGCTCCACGGCGAGTGATTCGATGGCAGGTGTTGGAAATGATTCCATCGGCATAGATTGGAATCAATTGAATGAATAAAAAATGAATAAATGGACGAATTGCCTTTTGTTGCTACTCGGGAAAATGTTACCGAAATTCTGCGAAAATTGCCTCCGGGTGTGTTGCTTGTTGCAGCGGCAAAAACAAGATTGCCGGAAGAGGTAAAAGCAGCTATATGGGCAGGTATTCAAATTGTCGGCTACAATTATGTGCAGGAAGCCGAACTCCTGAGGCAAAGCATACATGAAAGCAGGTTATTATAAGACAAAAAATATCAATATAGGAGAAAGTAATTTAATTGCCTGAATAAAATGGCAACGTAAGAAAAAAGAAAAAATGAATATCCAATTAGAATGTATCCCGTGTTCGATAAATAGTTATTTACGATTGGTAAAAGCAGGTGTTATACCAGAGGCGCTGCAAGAGCCAATGTTAGGTCGGTTGCTTGGTTTGTTATCTACAATTGAATATAATCAATCTCCGCCCATCATAGGACGTAAAATGCATCGGTTACTACGTGAATTTTTACAGAATCCGGATCCGTATCGTCAAATCAAAGAGAGATACAATCGGATGATGTTGGAATTGTATCCTGATTTTAAGAACCTGGTAAAAAAATCAGAAAATCCTATAGATACAGCAATGCGGTTGGCAATTGCTGGAAATGTAATTGATTTCGGCGCTCAATATCAACTGGACGTTATGGATACGATCAACCAGGTGATAGGGGCTAAATTAGCCGTTGACGATTCCGCGTATCTGCATCATGATTTAAATCAGGCTACCTCTTTGCTCTATATTGGAGACAACTGCGGAGAGATTGTTTTGGATAAACTTTTCCTGGAAACCATTGATTTACCTGAAATGTACTTCGTAGTCCGGGAGCATCCAGTTATAAATGATGTAACTATTCATGATGCAGAAATGACAGGTATTACAAAAATCGCAAAAGTGATTACTACAGGTGATGATGCTCCCGGGGCAGTTTGGGAATCAACCTCTAAGGAGTTTAAAGATATTTTCAACAGGGCAGATGTTATCATTTCCAAGGGACAGGGGAATTTAGAAGGTTTGATGGATATCCCACGCAATAATATCTACTTTTTGCTGGTCACCAAATGCGATTATATAGCAGAACGAGTAGGTGCGCGAAAGGGCGAATTTATTGTTAAAAGAGGGCTGAACAGCATAAATGAAAATCATTAGCAGCAACAACCAATGGTCTGACGCGGGTAAGGCAAAGATGTTATTCAAATGAGAACCAAGCAGAAACAGATAGAGGAAATAAAGCAATTAAAAGCAGAAAAAAATGCCGTTATTCTGGCGCACGTTTACCAGCGGGGCGAAGTGCAGGATATTGCCGATTATGTGGGCGATTCGCTGGACCTGAGCAGAAAAGCGGTTCAGACCAATGCCGATATGATCGTTTTTTGCGGTGTGCAGTTTATGGCAGAAACAGCTGCTATTCTTAATCCTGAAAAAATAATTCTTCTGCCCGATAAAAATGCCGGATGCGGTTTGGCCGATATGGCAACAGCCGAACAAGTTACCCGAATAAAAAATCAGAATCCTAAGCTGAAAGTTGTAAGTTATGTAAATAGTTCGGCTGAGGTAAAAGCGGTATCCGATATTTGTTGCACTTCGGCAAATGCAGTGGACGTGGTTAACTCTTTGAGTAGTGATTCAGTTTTGTTTGTCCCCGACAGAAATCTGGGTTCTCATGTGGCTGAAAATTCGGACAGAATGATTCAACTTTGGGATGGGTATTGTTATGTGCATGAGCAAATTACGATGAATGACCTGATGATTATACATGATAACCATCCGCATGCGGAAATTATTGTTCACCCTGAATGTATAGCGACGGTGAGGCACCTGGCTGATTTTACCGGTAGCACCTCGCAAATGTCGCGTTATGTGAAAGAATCTCAACAAAACGAATTTATAGTTGGCACGGAAACGAATTTTGTTTACAGGTTAAAAGCTGATAATCCCGATAAAATATTTTACCCCGTTCATACCTTCTGCGAGGGGATGAACACGATTTCGCTTGAAAAAATAAAATGGTCGCTCAAAAAAATGGAAAACAAAGTTCGGGTGCCTGAAAAAATAAGAATAAAAGCCAAAATAGCCCTGGATAAAATGCTGGATTTTTTTTGAAAGTTAAATTCAAAACTTATCAAAGTAATTAATTATGGAAAATTTAAAAACAAATATCCCCTGGCTCGAAGAACTTTTACCCGAAGGAATTTTAATTCCTTCATCCACGTTAATCAGCGGTCCGGGTGGTACCGGAAAACCTCTGGTTGAATTTGCTTTTGTTGATGCATGGTTAAAAGCAGGCGGTTCTTTAATCGGGGTACCCTTGCAATATCCGTCAGGCGAACTGGTGCGTATTGCCATGCAAAAGCTTTATGGAACAGACTTGAAAAACTATACCGGGAAAATCGCGTATATTCAGTTCGAACCTTTTACAAACCGAAGTGTAATTGTCAATGAAAATACGGTAAGGGCAAATGTTATAAACCCGGATATATGGGACGAAGCGGTTGAAAAGGCAGAAAGTCTGGTTGAAAAAAGTGATTTGGGCACTATGGTTTTCGGTTCGGCATTAAATCTGCTGCTTTTTTCAAAAACATACGGTGATGCCATTCTCAATAAACTGAAAAATGCGTTGCAAAACGATAAAAGCCGTACCTATGCTTTTGCCGTAAGCACATCTGCACTTGCCAATAAAATAAAAATACTGGAAGAAGTGGCCGACAACCTGATGTTTACACGAATGGAAAAACCAACGAAACTTTTTTTGAAAATTGAGCGGATGAAAGGTGTTGAATTCTTAAAAGAAGAAAAGGAGGTTCCTATTTCGGCTGAATTACTTAAAGAGATAAATGAAATTGCAGAAGCTACCCGCAAGACAAGAATTCCGGAGATTATGAAAATTTAAAATTGCAAAGCAGAAATGAAAATCAGCAACGTAAAAGAAATGAGAAATATGGACCGTCGGGCTACCGAAGAATATGGTATTCCGCAGGAAATTCTCATGGAGAATGCAGTGGAAACTACATCAGTCAAAACCGGTTGCCGGAAGGGCAGCGGAGCCTTATCCACCTGTTGTCGGCTTGCCGCACAGCAGGGCTTGGAAGCCATTTCGGGAAATGCGACCAGTGTAGTTATACAGCAAAGGCAAATAACAGTTGTCGTAATCGCCACTGTCCGCATTGCCAGCAAAAAGAGAAACTGGAATGGCTCGGTAAACGCATGAAGGAACTTCTACCGGTTGGGTATTATCATTTGGTGTTCACCCTGCCGCACGAACTCAACCCTCTTTGCCTGCAAAACAAAAAGGTGATGTATGGCTTATTATTCAAAGCTGTTTCACAAACCCTGCTCGAACTTACCCGTGACGTAAAACACCTGGGCGCTGATATTGGGCTGATTACCGTACTTCACACCTGGGGGCAAAACATGAAAGAACACCCCTGCCTACCGGCCAGGCAGGCACACCTGCATTGCATCATGCCGGCCGGCGGACTCAACTTCGACCGGGAGCACTGGGTACACATCCCGGACAAAAATAACTTTTTTATTGCCGGAAAAGTACTGGCCAAAAAGTTCAGGGGAAAGTTTCTGGACATGCTGAAGCAGTCGAAAGAAAAAGGGGAACTTGACTTTCACGGAAACCTGGCCTGCATAAAAGGGCCTGTGCAGTTTAACCGTTTTCTTACGCCATTGTACAAAAAAGACTGGGTGGTAAACGTGCAGAAACCCATGGGCAACCCCGAAAAAATACTGGAATACCTTTCAAGGTATGTATTCCGCATTGCCATTACCGACCGGCGGATTTTGGAAGTGAAAGACAGGAAAGTCCGTTTTACGTGGAAGGATTACCGCACCGGGCGTTTCAGGGAAATGAAACTCGATGTGGATGAGTTTATCCGCCGGTTCCTGCTGCATGTATTGCCAAAGGGGTTTTTCAAGGTGCGGTACTATGGGATTTTATCGGGCCGTTACCGCAAACAAAACATCGAAACGGCAAAACAACTGCTGGCACAGGAAACCGAAAACCGGAATCAGGAAGCCATGGAAGATGGTAGCCGAGCCTGGGAAAAACAGGATACAGTCTGGAATGAGATACTGGAATGTATCCGGAATTTTCGGCAACCCACCTGCCCGGCCTGTAAAAAAGGAAGGCTGCGATTTGCCGGTTTGGTGAAAGATGTGCCGTGGGAACCCGGGTAGCGGCAAATTTCAAAACGTTCTTTGAAAAATTGCACAACCAGCTTACCGGCTAAAAACTTTCGGTTTTTGGCTGAACGTGAAAAGTATGTTCGGTGGAAAACGAAAAACGTGCCCAATATTCAGGTTCCGGCTCCAAACAGGTAAAATAGCAAAACCGACAGCAAAAAAACAGCGGAATGGGTACAGTAAAATCATTCAACCCCTGCCTGACGGCAGGCAGGCCCATAGCGTATAGCTTTGAGCAACAACGGCTAAGCCCAACATGAATTATAACACAACTGAGCGTGCATTTTTGAGAGCAGTTACCCTAAAAAAAGGCAGTAAGTATGTAAACCTACTGCCTTTTTTTAGGGCTCAACTGTGCCTTAATTCCTAAAATGTTAAATGTTACCGCTGTGTGCTTTATTTTTTCAATACTTCAATCAATTTTTTATTGATATACAGAGTTTCTCTCCCAACTTTTTGAGATTTTAATACTCCAATATTTTCCAATTCTTTTAAATATCTTGAAGCTGCTTTTCTCTCCACTTTTAATTGATTAACAACAAATTCAATTTTTGAATAAGGTTGTTCAAATAGCAATTCAACTAATTCTTTTTTATAAATTTTTGGAGCATCAGTTTGAACTTTTTCGATTGTTTTGTCTAGTAATTTTCTTATTGTATTTATTTTTTCAATCGTCTGAATTGAAGTCGTTTCAACAGCTTTCAACATGAATAAAATCCATTCTTCCCATTCTCCAATTTCGTTTGTCTGATTCAATAATCTGTAATAATCTGGTTTATTTTCGATAATGTATGAACTGAGATATAAAATTGGAATGTCAATCAAATCATTTAAAATCAGATACAAAATATTTAATATTCTTCCTGTTCTTCCGTTTCCGTCATAAAATGGGTGGATGCTTTCAAATTGATGATGAAGTACTGCAAGATTAATTAACGGGGAAATTTTATTTTTGTCTTGATTAAAATACTCGATAAAATTTGACATCAAATCCAGTATTTCATTTTTATCTTGCGGTGGAGTATAAACAACTTCACCTGTTGTATCATTTTTTAAAACCGTGCCGGGCATATTTCTTATTCCTGCATTGTTTCCGATTAACTCATGTTGAATTTCTATAATGTCATTAACTTTTAGAAATCCTTGTTTTTTAATTAAGTCAAATCCACGAAAAATTGCTCTTCGATAATTTACAACCTCTTTAGTTTCGGGCGATATATTTGATTTCTTAATTGTGAGTGCTTTATAAAGTTCGTCCTGAGTTGTAATGATGTTTTCGATTTCAGAACTTCCTTTTGCTTCTTGCAATACAATTGCGTTTACCAACATTGATTGGTTCGGAATTGTATTTGCAATTCCTTTTAATTCAGCTAAAGCAGCAGTTGCTTTATTGGTTTCTCTTAAAATTTCAAGAGTTTCAACCTTCTCCCTTTTAGGAGGAAGTTTGTCTAAAATCCGATATGGTGCATCTTGTCCCATGATTTTCTAATTTGTACCAAAATTATAAAAATTAGTACATGTTTCGTTGGTGTGCGACTTTTTTTAGCATTGCCCCACCGGGTAGCTTACGCCCCCTAAGAACTGTACGTGCGACTTTCACCGCATACAGCTCAGGCACTTTAAAGGCCATCTCGGCGAGGAGTGCCCCGGCTTTAACTACTGTTTTTATTTCCCATAAAAGTAGTAATTTGTTTACATTCTTTCGCTAAATCTTCTCTCCATTTACTTCTCTGATAGAAGTATC
>NZ_JBSQIC010000125.1:0-7258 GCF_055108615.1 Tangfeifania sp.
GAAAAAACGCATGAATGCCGCTGATTTCCTGCGTGGATTTCGCAATATCATGGATTACCGTTTCGAGTAAGACTTTCTTCAGGAAAATACATTTTTTCATTTATACTGCCACCCTGTCATAATTACTGCCATTTGTTTGTTGTGTCTGTATTTCAGTCTGTTGAAAACGCAATGCGGGGTTGTGCCTGAAATGAAAATGTAATTTTGTCCATTTTACCTTGCAAAAACAGTATTCATGCTGCTTGGCACAGAATATGATTAAGCTGTGTGTCGATTTTTGAAAAAAATGTTTAATTATAAAAACGTAAAACAATGGCAGAACTTAAAGGTAAAATTCTGGCTGGTAAAATCCTGGTAAAACCGCAGGAAGCCGAAGAAAAAACAAAAAGTGGAATTATTATTCCGGATTCAGCAAAAGAAAAACCACAACAGGGAACTGTTGTATTGGTCGGTGCTGACAAAAAAGACGAACCCATGGAAGTTAAAGTGGGCGACGTTGTCGTTTATGGCAAATATTCCGGTACAGAGTTAAATATTGACGATGAAGATTATTTGCTGATGTCACAATCCGACGTTTTGTACATTGCATAATCAAACAAATTCAAAAAAGAAAATAAAATGGCAAAAGAAATTAAATTTGAAATTGAAGCCCGTGATAGACTGAAATCAGGAGTTGACCAACTGTCCAACGCGGTTAGGGTAACACTCGGGCCCAAAGGACGTAACGTAGTTATTGAGAAAAAATTTGGTGCACCTCAAATTACCAAAGATGGTGTAACAGTTGCGAAAGAAATTGAACTACCCGATGCATACGAAAACCTTGGGGCACAAATGGTGAAGGAAGTGGCCTCGAAAACAGGCGACGATGCCGGTGACGGTACCACTACGGCAACTGTTTTGGCACAGTCAATTATTACTGTTGGGCTGAAAAACGTTGCTTCGGGTGCAAACCCGATGGATTTGAAACGCGGTATCGATAAAGCCGTTTTAAGGGTTGTTCAAAACCTTAAAGAACAGGCTCAAACTATTGGCGACGATTACAAAAAAATTGAATCGGTTGCAAAAGTTTCAGCAAACAACGACGAAACAATTGGAGCGTTGATTGCCGAAGCAATGCAGAAAGTACACAAAGAAGGTGTTATTACCATTGAAGAATCGAAAGGTACCGAAACCTATGTTGATGTGGTTGAAGGTATGCAGTTCGACCGTGGTTACATTTCTCCTTACTTTGTAACCGATACTGAAAAAATGGAAGCCGACCTGGAAAATCCTTACATTCTGATTCATGACAAGAAAATCAGCACCATGAAGGATTTGCTTCCCATACTCGAAGCTACAGCACAGAATGGTCGTCCGTTGATGATTATTTCTGAAGATGTTGACGGCGAAGCACTGGCTACTTTGGTAGTTAACCGTTTGCGTGGCTCACTTAAAGTTTGCGCTGTGAAAGCACCGGGCTTTGGCGACCGTCGTAAAGAAATGCTCGAAGACATCGCTGTTTTGACAGGCGGTACAGTTATTACCGAAGAAAAAGGTATGAAACTGGAACAGACCACCATCGATATGCTGGGCGAAGCTGAAAAAGTGACTGTTGACAAAGAAAATACAACTATTGTTAACGGTTCAGGCGACACGAAAGCTATCGAATCCCGCGTTTCACAAATCAAAAAACAGATTGAAACCACTACTTCTGACTACGACAAAGAAAAACTGCAGGAACGCCTCGCCAAACTTGCCGGTGGTGTTGCAGTAATTTATGTTGGCGCATCTTCAGAAGTTGAAATGAAAGAGAAAAAAGACCGCGTTGACGATGCACTTAGCGCAACCCGTGCAGCCGTTGAAGAAGGTATTGTACCTGGAGGTGGCGTTGCATATCTCCGTGCACACGATGCACTTAAAGATTTAAAAGGAGATAACGACGACGAGCAAACTGGTATCGATATCGTTATTCGCGCCATGGAAGAGCCGTTGCGCCAGATTGTTGAAAACGCCGGGAAAGAAGGTGCTGTTATTGCCCAGAAAGTACGAGAAGGAAAAGGAGACTTTGGGTACAACGCACGTGTTGATGAATTCCAGCAATTGTATGAAACTGGTGTGATAGACCCTGCCAAAGTTGCACGTATTGCACTTGAAAACGCAGCTTCTATTGCCGGCATGTTCCTCACTACCGAAGCAGTGATTGTGGAAGAAAAGGAGGATAATCCTCCTGCCCCGCCAGCCGGTGGCGCCCCCGGAATGGGCGGTATGGGAGGAATGATGTAAAATATTGCTCTTGATTAATTATTATCGAAGCCTTTCCCGTAGTGGAGAGGCTTTTTTTTGCTTTCCAAAATCCTGACGATTGTCAGAACCTGTTATTTAACATCTTTTATTGGTTTGCAAGTTGTTGTTATTGAGTTCTTTGTGTTTTTGTGGCATGTCTCTTAAACCATCTGTTTTCATGAATAAGTTGTCTAACTTTAACTTTTAATTTTTAAAACCATTCATAAAATGAAAGCAGATATAAATGAGTTCATTTCAAAGCTTGAAAACAGGACTCCCGGAGAAAAAGAGTTTCATCAGGCAGTAGAAGAAGTAATCGGTTCCGTGTGGGATTTTTATCAGAAAAATCCGCGTTACCAGCAGGCAAATATCCTGGAACGCATGGTAGAACCCGAACGGGTAATCATGTTTCGTGTGCCATGGGTTGACGACCGCGGCGAGGTACAGGTTAACCGGGGCTATCGCGTTGAATTCAATTCAGCACTCGGGCCATACAAAGGAGGATTGCGTTTCCACGCCAGCGTTACCTTGAGTATTCTTAAATTTTTAGGGTTTGAGCAAACCTTTAAAAACAGCCTGACTACATTACCAATGGGCGGCGGAAAAGGCGGCTCTGATTTCAGCCCGAAAGGAAAATCGGACGGCGAAATTATGCGTTTCTGCCAGTCGTTTATGAACGAATTATTTCGGCATATCGGGCCGAATACCGATGTTCCGGCCGGAGACATTGGGGTTGGCGGCCGCGAGATAGGTTATTTGTTTGGACAATATAAACGTCTGAAGAATGAATTTACAGGAGTTATGACCGGGAAAGGCCTGGGCTGGGGGGGTAGCCTTATTCGCCCGGAGGCAACCGGTTTTGGTGCTGTATATTTTGCACAGCACATGCTTCACCGCATTGGTAAAGATATTGAAGGACAGAAAGTTGCTGTCTCAGGTTTTGGAAATGTTGCCTGGGGGGCCATAACCAAAATTAATGAGCTGGGCGGAAAAGTTGTTACCATTTCCGGGCCTGATGGCTATGTTTATGATCCTGAAGGTGTTTCAGGCGATAAAATTGATTATTTGCTCGAACTCCGCTCCACTAACAACGATGTAGTGGAACCCTATGCAGCCGAATTTGGAGCCAAATTTATACCGGAGCGCCACCCATGGGAAGTGCCTGTTAATGTGGCGATTCCATGTGCCACCGAAAATGAAGTTAACTTAAGCGATGCAAAAGAACTGGTTAAAAACGGGTGTTACTTGCTGGCAGAAGCTTCAAATATGGGCTGCATGGCCGATGCCGCAGAATACCTTTCACAAAATATTGATTATGCTCCCGGAAAAGCAGTAAATGCCGGAGGTGTTGCTGTATCAGGCCTCGAAATGTCGCAAAACAGCATGCGTATCAGCTGGCCACGCGAAGAAGTGGATGCCCGCCTGAAATTAATTATGAGCGACATTCATGAAAGGTGTGTGAGTTATGGCAAAAACGGAAATAAAGTTGATTACATAAAAGGAGCCAATATTGGCGGGTTTGTTAAAGTTGCAGATGCTATGCTGGCACAGGGTGTAGTATAATTTGTAAAAAATTCACTCTCAATAATAAAAGTGTTTTGTCCTGATTGCAATGAAAAATTTAATCTATTGGTAAAGTTGAATTTAACTTCAGGATAAAACACTTTTTTACATTTGTCGAAATTTGAATTTTCGACATGCTGATTGATACACACTCACATATTTATTCGGAAGATTTTAACCACGATATTGATGATGTTATGCAGCGTGCATACGACAATGACGTGAAAAAAATAATTCTTCCGAATATTGATTCCGGGTCCATTAAGCGTTTGCTCGACCTTAGCAATGCCTACCCACATCTTTGTTTTCCGTTAATGGGGCTGCATCCCACATCCGTTTCAGCAGATTATGAAGAAGAACTGCAAGCCGTGGAATATTGGCTGGATAAAAGAAATTTTTACGGAATTGGGGAGATTGGAATCGATCTGTACTGGGAGCAGAAATATGTAGAGGAACAAAAGATTGCCTTCAGGCACCAGGTGAAACTGGCCAAATCAAGGGATTTACCCATAGTCATTCATTTGCGGAATTCTTTCGAGGAAGTTTATACCATTGTAAAAGAAGAGCAGGATGGTAATTTGAAAGGGATTTTTCATTGCTTTACAGGAAGCGTTGATGAAGCCCAAAAAGTGGTTGACATTGGCTTTCTGTTGGGAATTGGCGGTGTGGTAACCTTTAAAAACAGTAACCTGGATGAGGTGTTAAAAGACGTTGATATAAAGAATATTGTTCTCGAAACCGATGCTCCCTACCTGGCACCGGTTCCCAAGCGGGGAAGAAGAAATGAAAGTGCCTACCTTGCTTTTGTTGCCAAAAAAGTTGCTGAAATTTATGGCATTTCTGTAGAACAGGTAGCAGAAATAACTTCATTAAATGCCCGCCAATTGTTCGGAATTTGATAAATTGCGCCGTTAAACTGTAACGGGGCAAATGACTAATTCTGAAGAGAAGGAAATTTATATACTGATTATTTATACAGGTGGTACCATTGGCATGGTTCAGCATCCGCTCTCCGGCACTCTTGCGCCGTTTAAATTCGATCAGATTAAAGAGGAAATCCCGGAACTCAACAAGTTCAATTATAACATCGAAACAGTAACATTCACACCTCCCCTCGATTCATCCAACATGAGCCCGCGCAACTGGGGGAAAATTGCCAAAATAATTCAGAAAAATTATAACCGTTTCAACGGGTTTGTGGTATTGCACGGAACCGACACCATGGCCTATACGGCCTCGGCACTGAGTTACATGTTCGGGAACCTCGACAAACCGATTATTTTAACAGGTTCCCAGCTGCCAATAGGCACTTTGCGTACCGACGGGAAAGAGAATTTAATTACCTCGGTTGAAATTGCCGCTGCGCGTAAAAATGGCATGAGCATGGTACCTGAAGTATGCATTTATTTCGACTTTAAGCTCTACCGCGGAAACCGTACAGTAAAGCGGGATGCCGATTTGTTCAGTGCCTTTCGTTCAGTAAATTATCCGGAACTCGCTGTGGCAGGCGTGAACATCAGGTACCGAAGCGAATTTATTCATTATCCTGAAGATAAGGGAATTCTAAATGTCAATACGAATTTTGATGATAATGTTGTAATTTTGAAAATATTTCCGGGAATTAACCAAAAGGTTTTTAATTCAATTTTCAGTATCCCCGGGTTAAAAGGAGTAGTGCTCGAAACATTTGGCTCTGGGAATGTCCCTACAACGCATTGGCTTATTAGCTGCATTAAAAAAGCCATCAGGCGAAATATTATTGTACTGAATGTAACGCAATGCGAGGGCGGACGTGTTTCAATGGGGCAGTACGAAACAAGTTTGGATCTCATAAAAGCAGGGGTTGTTTCTGGCCACGATATGACCACAGAGGCAGCAATTACAAAACTGATGTTTTTACTGGGGCAGGGAGGATTGACCATAAACGAAATTAAAATGTATCTGAATAAGAGTTTGAGAGGGGAAATAAGTGATTAGCTTTATTTCTTTTTCATATTTTTTTATTATTTTGCACCCCTCTATTTTGAGGCATGCCGGAAAATCAGGAGAGGTGCAGGAGTGGCTGAACTGGCACGCCTGGAAAGCGTGAATACCGCAAAACGGTATCGGGGGTTCGAATCCCCCTCTCTCCGCTCAGAAAATAGAAATAAAGGAGGTAAATGAAATATAAGTTTGTAATTTGACATCAAATAAACTTTAATTTATTTGATTATTTAAAGGGAAAACATGTTATTTGTCGGGAAATTTAATTGAAATAAGTAATACAAAAATCAAAATCAAGGAAATTATTAATTAAAAAATTTAAATTAATTATGAAAAGACTATTCGCGTTAATAGCAGTATTTGGGATGCTGTTTTTTATGGCATCGAACACTGTGGTTGCACAGGATGAGGCCGCTGACCAAGAAACAACGGGTGCAGAGAGTACAGAGCAGGTTGATATGACTGCTGATCCTGTGGAAGAGGCTGCTGCAGCAGCCGAAGAAGGAAAATCCTTGCACAGCCAGTTAAAACAAAAATTTATTGAGGGTAACCCTACATTTATGTCTTTTGTTTTGATCTCGCTGATTTTAGGATTGGCTTTTGCAATCGAAAGGATAATTTACCTTAACATGGCAACCAGCAATAGCAAGAAGCTGTTGGTCAAAGTTGAAGAAGCACTTGATAATGGTGGTGTTGAAGCTGCAAAAGATGTATGCCGTAATACACGCGGGCCGGTTGCAAGTATTTTCTACCAGGGACTGGATCGTTTCGATCACGGAATCGATGTAGTTGAAAAATCAATCATCTCGTATGGTGGTGTACAGGCAGGCTTGCTTGAAAAAGGACTCAGCTGGATTGGACTGTTTATTGCTCTGGCACCGATGCTTGGTTTTATGGGAACTGTAATTGGTATGATTGGTGCATTCGATGCTATCGAAGTTGCAGGCGACATCTCTCCCTCACTCGTAGCAGGTGGTATTAAAGTAGCTTTGATTACAACTGTTTCGGGTCTGTTAGTTGCAATTATTTTGCAGATTTTTTACAACTATTGTGTGTCAAAAATTGACGGCATCGTCAACGACATGGAAGATGCATCCATTTCATTTTTAGATTTATTGGTTAGACATAACTTGAAAAAATAAGAAAATCCATGAATAAAGAAAGAAAAATTGTTACCATAGTATTGTGGGGCCTGCTCATTATCTCGGCTGTTCTTATTGTTTCAATGATGGTTAACATTAGCGAAAATGAAGCCGACCCGACAATGGGTAGTTGGATTAACACCAACCTTGTATGGGCTTACATTTTAATGGCTTTAGGTGCAGGTATTGCTATCCTGGCAGGCATATTCCAAATGATTGCCGACTTTAGCGCTGCAAAAAAAGGTTTAATATCAGTCGTCTTTTTGGGAGCAGTGGCACTCATATCTTATCTGTTAGCTTCCGATGAA
>NZ_JBSQIC010000126.1:0-7150 GCF_055108615.1 Tangfeifania sp.
TACCATTTTAATTAATATATTCATATTTTAAAAACTTTGATGAATTCATTTGATTCCAAGTTAATCATTTATTTTCTGCATTCCAACAATCCTGAAAGGATTGAACAACAGTAGCCGTAAATGAAATTTACGGTTAATCGGAAACTTGTTTCCAACAACCCTGAAAGGGTTGAACTTCTGTAACCATAAAATTCATCCACTTTCAACTTTACTTTTCTTGCCCAGCCAGAAAAAAGCGCTGACAAACCAGGTAAATGCGCCAATTAGCATTAACATATTCTGAGTGGTGTGACTGATATTTCCAATAAAAAACAGAACCGGGGGTACAATTGTGAGCAGTAATCCTGCCAGTGATATAATTTGCAATATTCGTTTCATGATGCCATTTTTTTCTGATAGATTTTACTAAAAAGCGGGAACAATACAATGGATAAAATCCATGCCGGCAGCGGAAGAAAATACAGCTCAACCCCCACAAACATGTTCATAACGAGCGCGGCAATGAGCAACAGAAACCACGTAATGCCTGCTGCCCAATTGAAATTGATACCCCGGCGTTCGGCATAATAATCTTTCAAACCCAACTTATCCATAAAGTAAAAATCGGCGAAAATAACACCACCCATCGGAATCAGTACCAAACCATACAGTGCCACAAAATCCATCAATTTCATAACCAGCGCGGGGAAAAGGGCTGCAACCGTGGTTATGAATCCGGCAAACAGTGTTACTTTCCAGCGTTTCCAGTTGGGCGATGCTACCTGCAATGCCAGTCCGGCACGGTAAAGCGTGGGATTGGCTGTCGTCCAGCCGGCAATAATCACACACAATGCCCCGGCAATTCCAATAGCCTGGTAAGCCACTTCGCCGGGTGCGTCGCTGGTGGCAGCAGCGTATAAAATTCCGGAAGAAATCCAGGCGACGTAATGCCCCAAAAACATGCCCACTGCCGATGCAAAACCGTATTGCCATTTTTTGGCATACCGCATTATCGACAAATCGCTCATTCCGAGGTGCATGGCTGCATTGGCAAACCAGGTAAAAAATATGACGTGCCAGATGGTAAACTGCGATTGCCCCGGGAGTGCTTTGCCTGTCCAGATTTTTTCGCCGGCCACTTCCCAAAAGTTGCTCAAATCAGTTTGAATTCCCAGCTTCGAAAATGAAGCGATGGCAGCAGCCACAAAAATAAAGAACATCCAGGGAGCGGATACTTTGGCAAAACGTGCCAGTTTCTCAAACCCGAGAATGGCAAAAGTGGTTATAATTGAACCAACGGCAAACACCGTAATCACCCACCCCACACTTTCGGGGTACATATCGTTCAGCGTGGGCATTTCCACATTGAAAGGAATTCCTACAGCCGTGGCCGAAACAGCCACCATTGCTCCTGCAAGGAAGCAAAACATCAGGGCATTCACAATATTATAAATGAACACGAGGATAGAGCCGCAGATTTTTTTCAGTTGCCAGTAAAGCGATAACCGGGCTTTAACTGCAATGGGCGTGGTAACAAATGCCCAGCTAAGCACAGCGAGTGCATTCCCGATTAATCCGCCCACAAACATATCGGTTACCGAAACGCCATGTGCCACAAAAAGCATCCCGATTACAAACTCGGTACCTGCCACGTGCTCACCCGCAAAATTCCCAAGGAAGTTGCCAATGCCCTGCAACGCATTTTTCGAAACCGGCTCGCGGTCAAATTCATACAGTGCATCCAGCTTTTTAGAAATGGTTTTTGCTTTCATTTTTTTGATTTAGATTTTCTATTTTACCGGCTAATTTAGGGAATATATTTAAAAAGGATTATCCTGTGGTGTCTGGATTAATTATGCTGTAAAAAAAACTTTTACTTTTTAATTCTACTTTGACATTGGACAGAAAAAAATGAAAAACCGATTTTTCTTATTTTATACCCCAGCCCAAAGGGGAGAAATAAGAAAAATCTATCCCCGGGGTTCAGGGTAAAACAGATACCTGCCCGAATTCAGTCGGGGATTTTTTAACTCTAAAAAAATGTGTCAAGGAAGAATTAATTTCTTTTTCAGAATGTAAAAGTTATATTTGCTCTTCGTGAATTTAACAAACCAACCGTGGAAGACCTCGATCTATGGAAAAATATTAAGGACGGCAATAAAGGAGCCCTCAAAAAATTACACAACAAATATTATTATCAGATGTGCCTTTATGCCATTAAATCAACCGAAGGAAACACCGCGTTGGCCGAAGAGTTGGTATCCGATTGTTTCATAAAGTTATGGGAGCAGCGCAATAAAATTGAAATAAAAACCTCGGTTGAACACTATCTCTTTTTAATGCTGTACAACGCCATTATGGATCATTTCAGAAAAAAAAGAATACTTACCGAACCGCTGGAGAAAGATTTTATTGCCCCGGCAAATGAAAAAGAATTCGACGATCAAAAGCAGTATGCCCGGTTATACAAGGCGGTTAAAACGTTGCCATCCCAATGCCGAAAAGTGCTCGAACTGGCTGTTTATGAATCGCTGACCTACCAGGAGATTGCAGATAAACTAAACATTTCGCGAAACACGGTAAAAACACAGATGGGCCGTGCCTACAAATACCTGCGCGAAAAGCTCGACCCAAAAGATTTCAACTTTTTCCTCATCATAAAAAAGAAAAAACCACATTGACGTTGTCATTTCGACCCGCCAGCTGGCGGGAGGAGAAATCTATTTCAATTTTCTCCCAAAGGTGTCAACCTGATGATTATAAACAAAATATCAAATAACAAAATACAAATATCAAATAAGCTCCAAAAATCCCCATAAATCGCTATTAATCTCCATCAATTTCCACTTAGTCTCAATCCTGCACTTACTAATTCACTACAAATCAACATTATACAACTCCATCTTTAACTTTTCGCAAAAAAATTCTCCATTCCTGTCACCCCGTTCTGATTCAATTTACGTCTTATTAAACACAACCGCAAATCAACTAAATGTAACTTGATAACCGGTTGTTCATAGAATAAATTTAGTTTGGTTAGAAGAACGACTGAAAATTTCGGTCGTTCTTTAACGACGTTAACAACAATTGAATGAAGGAGACAAAACAAGATAAAATTTGGGAATTGGCCGCTTCAAAAGCACATCAGGAAGCAGACAAAAAAGAAATCAGCGAGTTGGAGCAACTCCGGCAACAAACCGGCAACAAAAAAATAATTGACGATTCCCGGAAAATACACAATGATTTGCAAGCCACTGTCCCTCTTTATAATACTTCCGAAAATCGGTCGTGGCATAAAATTTCCGATTATTTCAAAAACAAGAAAATCCGGTTATTTCTTTCCGTTTCAAAATACGCAGCAATCATAGTTCTGGCGCTTATATCGGGTATCTTAATCAACCACTACTGGAAAGCCCCCTCGGGCCAACCGTTAACTTATTCTGAAATAAAAGTGCCGTTGGGACAAATGGCGGAGATAACACTAAGTGACGGCACGCATGTTTGGCTCAATTCAGGCACTACTCTCCGGTACGCTGACAATTTCGGCAATGAAGCGCGAGAGGTGAAATTGAATGGTGAAGCCTTCTTTAAAGTAAAAAAAGACGAAATTCCTTTTAAGGTAAAATTAAAACGAAGTGAAATTGAAGTGCTTGGGACTTCCTTTGCCGCCATTTCCTACCTGGAAGATAATTTCAGCAAAGTAACACTGGTGGAAGGCTCGGTTAAAGTGAACAAAACCACAGGTGAAGAAATTACACGCTTAACACCGAATGACCAAATCCATATTCCTGAATCCCCGGAAGAGTTTTCGGTAAAAAAGGTAGATACCCGGTTTTACGAAAGCTGGACCGAAGGAAAAATTGAATTCGACGATGAAAAACTGAGCGATGTGACCCGCCGGCTGGAACGGTGGTATAACGTTGAAATACAATTTGAGCAGGAAGAAATTGGCAATTTGCGCTTTTCTGGAACAATACTGAAAAATAAACCCTTCAATCAAATTGTAAAGGCATTTTGCCTGTTGCTGCCTGTTGAAGTGGAATACCAAAACAACATAGAAAATAAAGATGTGATAATAATCTCAAAAAAGTAAGTGCCTATGGAAAAATAACCTGGAACCTAAACAGGGTGTGAAAAAATTCACACCAATATCCACGACTAAGGTTCACTAATACCGATTGTATCGGAATAAGTTCACCTAAGTCGGGATTAACCTGCAAAAACTTCATAAAAAAAAGAATCGTTGTTGGAAGCAGGTTAAAAAAACGGCAGATATGCCCCACATATCTACCGTTACGATTAAAACAATTTGTAAAGTGTAATAATCATTAAAAATTTGTAAATTTATGAAAAAACTATCAAACCGGATTGGGTTATCCCGATCCTTGAGAAAATTTTTGTTAATCATGAAATTAACGTTAACTATTCTACTATTCTCTCTCGCAAGCGTAACCGCTTCCACTTATTCCCAAAACACGCGGTTAGACATCTCCTTCGAGAACGGAAACATTACAGAACTCTTCAAGGAAATTCAGAAACAAAGCGAATTCTATTTTTTCTATCAGAACAAAGACCTTGAGGAGCTGGACAATGTTTCTGTAAACGCACAGGATGTCACAGTAATGGAAATCCTGGACCAGGTACTGGCCGGTAAGAACATGAGTTACGAAATTGTCGATCGCTACATTGTAGTGCGCCCTGTGAATGATTCATTTGGCGATGAAATTCTGGCATCTGTCCGGGAAATGAACAGTGCACAACAAAACGAAGTAACCGGAACCGTAACGGACGAATCCGGACAACCTTTGCCGGGAGTTACCGTGGTTGTAAAAGGAACTACACGAGGTACGGTAACTAACGCCGATGGGGAGTATACATTAACAGGAATTCCTGATGATGCCACGCTTCAATTTTCATTTGTTGGGATGCTAACTCAAGAAATTCCCGTGGGAAATCAGACAACCATTAATGTAAGTATGGCAGAAGATACCATTGGAATTGAAGAAGTTGTTGCCATTGGTTATGGTACCATGCAAAAAAGGGATTTAACCGGATCAGTTGGTTCAATTAATATGGATGAGGAACTGGCAAGCCGCCCCGTGGTTGATTTTGGCCAGGCGATGTACGGTAAGATAGCCGGCGTTCAAATCATAAATGGGAATGGAAGACCTGGCTCTTCTTCAACAGTTCAAATTCGTGGTATCAATTCAGTTAGCGCCGGTAGTTCCCCGCTAGTTGTGATTGATGGGGTTCAGTTACCAGGATATGATCTTAACTCAATAAATAGTAATGATATTGAATCCATTGAAATTCTAAAAGATGCATCTTCGGCTGCAATATACGGTTCCAGAGGCGCTAACGGTGTAATTCTTGTAACTACTAAATCAGGTGTTAAAGGGCAATCAAAACTTCAATTAAACTATACATTTAGTGTACAGGATGTTATCAGAAAAATTGATGTAATGAATGGCGCCGAATATGCTGAAGCTTCTATTGATGCAGCCCAAAATGGTTGGATCGAAACAGGAGGAGATCCAAATGCACCCAATACCATTGAAGCAAGAGGAGAAATAAAATACACCTGGCCTGAAGCTCTTGAGCATCCCGAAACTCTTGCAAATACCGATTTCCAGGACGCTGTATTTAGGGTTGCCCCAATGCATAAAATAGACTTGAGCTTCTCAGGTGGAAACGACAAATCAAATTATGTTGTATCAGCAGGATATGTAAATCAGGAAGGTATCGTTATCACATCCGATTATCAAAAATACACGCTCAACCTAAAAGCCAATACCCAAATAGGAGAATGGATGGAGCTGGGAGGAATGTTAAATACAAGATACGATCATGAAAATGAACCCTATAACAGAATTGTAGAATGGGCAGTTCAGTATCCGTCAATTTATCCGATATATGGGAACAACGGATACTTAGGTGATCCGAACAGTGTAGATGGATTTGAAGATTATTATGCCATTTTATTCCGGGCAAAAAATGGTCATCCTCTATACCGAATAAATGATGATATACAACATCATAAATTTACAACCATTGGAAATTTATATGCAAAAGCCAAAATCTACGAGGGACTGCATATTAGAAGCTCTTTTAATGCGTTTTATAACAGAGCCGATAATACTGATTATCAAGCAGGGGATCATCAAATGGGGCCGTCTTATTATTCAACTGTAAGATTTATTTCGAATATGAATCGTACCCTAAATTACACGTGGGAAAATTTATTAACCTATGACAAAACCATTAACGGTCATACATTCAATATAATGGCCGGATATGAATATAACAAACGTGATTATTATTATTTAGTTGGAGAAAGAAGAGATTATGATAATGATGACATACACTATCTTGCTGCCGGGAAAACAATCTACGACACCGATGATGCAGCGAATCAAACAGTATTAATCTCTTATTTAGGGAGAATTAACTACAGCTATTTAGGAAAATATATATTTTCAGCATCATTCAGAAGAGATGGGTCGTCTCGTTTTGGCCCCAATAATAAGTGGGGAAACTTCCCTTCATTCTCAGCAGCATGGCGTATAAATGAAGAATCATTTTTCAATTATGACAAAATAAGTAACCTAAAGCTAAGAGCAAGTTATGGTTTTACAGGAAATGATAATTTTGCCGACTACAGGTGGGTTAGCAGCATGAATCAAGCTAAAGTAGCAATAGGAAATAATCTGGTAACTTCATATTATCCTTCAAGTGTTGAAAACAGAGATTTGGAATGGGAAAGAACACAACAATTAAATGTAGGATTAGATTTAGGTTTGTGGAGAAATCGTCTGATTATTGAAGCTGATGCCTATCGTTCAATTTCTGATGGATTGTTATTGGATGTACCGGTACCTTCAACCAGTGGATTCAGCAGCGTTTTTACGAATATTGGAGAAGTTCAGAATAAAGGGCTTGAACTTAACATCACATCACGCAATTTAACGGGTGATTTAGAGTGGTCAACACAACTGACATTTTCCACCAATAAAAACGAGGTGACTAAATTAGGTGTGGATGATTCTCCAATGATCTACTCCCCTGGATTTGGGATGGAATCAATTAACAAAGTTGGTGAAGCCCTGTTCAGTTTCTATGGCTACCAATACGATGGAGTTTATATGAACCAGGCAGAAGTCGATGCCGATCC
>NZ_JBSQIC010000127.1:0-6802 GCF_055108615.1 Tangfeifania sp.
ACGCGGCTTTTTGTTTGCGTAAAACAAACAAAGCAACAAACATTCACCCCAAAACATCAAAGCTTCCAATCCTCCCCTACGGGGGAGTTAGAGGGGGCTCACAGGGGAGTTAGGGGGCTTCTCCCCCCCCCATGGGGTCGGGGTAAAAAATCCGAAAACCGGGAATGAGGTAACGATATCGGAATGCGGCACCAGGGGTCAACCAAAGGACCCGTTCTTTTCCCCACAGAACGGTTCCCTTGCCCCGCTGGCGCAACCCCGAAATTTCGGGGGTATCCTGTGCCTGCCCCGTTATACATCAACGGGGATAAATAATCCGGATGTTTTTTGATACCCTCAACCGAAAGACACTTCTCCTTTCTATACTTCCGTAGTTAAATGCATAATTCAATAAACTTTATTTATTCCACAAGCACAAACAATTTTTCAGAGCCGTTCTATTAAGAACAATATTGATTTAATTTATCTTTGGGGCATATTTTGCAAAACCAAATAAAGTATGACTTTGGATAAAAAAAATAAAATAATGCTGTTTCCCAAAATCGGGAAATTTATAATTATCTTCTTTTCAATAGCTTTTTTAATAGTTGCCGGCATCGGTTACCAGTTGTACAGGTATGTGTTTGAGGAGAATGTAAAAAACGAACGAGCGGTAATTATTCCCGAAAATGCTTCGTTCGATGCTGTTATCGATACCCTGCAAACCCACGACATTCTGGAAAACTACAAAGCCTTCAGGTGGGTTTCGAAAAAGAAAAAATACAACGATGCCATCAAACCGGGTCGCTATCTTTTCAAAAATGGTGAAAATACCAATCAGATAGTTAATAAATTACGCGGCGGAATCCAGGAACCGCTGGAACTGACCTTCAATAATGTTCGTTTCAAGGAAGATTTGGCCGGAAAAGTGAGCCGCTATATCCAGGCCGATTCCGTTTCAATTTTAAACCTGTTTAACGACACCCTGAAAATTGAACAATGGGGATTCACACCTGAAACATTCAAAGCCATGTTTATTCCCAACACTTACGAATTCTACTGGACTACTTCGGCCACCGATTTTGCACAACGCATGAAACAGGAGTTCGAACGTTTCTGGGACTCCCGCAGAAGGAAAAAAGCAGATGAAATTGGGTTCTCACCGGTGGAGGTTTCCATACTGGCTTCCATTGTGCAGGCGGAAACCGCGAAGGCAGAGGAATTTGAACGGGTAGCAGGTTTGTATATTAACCGTTTGAAAAGAGGAATTCCTCTGCAGGCCGATCCCACCGTGAAATTTGCGGTTGGCGATTTTTCACTGCGGAGAATTCTTAACAAACACCTCGAAATTGATTCGCCATACAATACCTACAAGCATGCCGGGCTTCCCCCCGGCCCCATCAATTTTCCGGAAATTGCATCGCTGGAAGCCGTACTCAATTACGAAGACCACAACTATATGTACATGAGCGCCCGTGAGGATTTTTCAGGATACCACAACTTTGCCGTTACCCTCTCGGAACACAACCGCAATGCAGCCAGGTACAGGCGTGCCCTCGACGAACGAAAAATATGGAAATAAAACAAATGCTTTTATAAAACATATTCAAAAGAATACTTTTCCCGTAACTTTCAATGGATTTATAAAGTATCAGTAATAAACTGAAAATCGTAAAATTATTGAAAGATGAAATCAGAAAAAACATTAAAAGTCTGTGGCTCCATAACCAAAAAAGAGTCGTTGGCAAGGCTGAAAAACGACACACTTGAACATACCTATGTGGCAGAAGCCAATTTACCATATGCCAATTATTACGGGCGTGTTCCGGAAACACTTCAGCCCAATTCCCTCTTCCTTTTTACCGATCGATTTTACACGCTGGAAGAAGCGCTTCGCTTCACCCAAAATATTGATATTTGTGAACGCAACAGGGTAAACACTGCCAGTGCCCAAATCCAGTTTAAAACACACCGTTATCCGGCCATTCGTATCCGCAATTTTCCCGACTACGAACACCTGAAAATGCTCCAGGAATGTTTCCTGAAACTGGGAATGAAATTCGCCCGGAAAATCAGCATGGAACCGGAAGCAATGGTGACCGTCAATAAATGTTTCACCCTCGATGAAAAAGAGGATGGAATCTATTTTGACAAAGAACTCCCAAACGAAGGGTATATCACCGTGGAAAAACGACTGGACTATGAAAGTTTTGACAAGTTGATGCACGATGTTTGGAACAATGGAAATTGCAAAATTTTTGACGGTGCCATGGGCGGATTTTTAATCGACAACCATGTTACCGACATGATTCGTGTATATTCAGAACAAATTGACGTTAAACTGCTTAAATGCATCAAAAAAGAGGTTGACAAGCAAATGCAGTCCTATTAATTTTATAAAAATGAAGAGCAACAGAAGAAACTTTATACGCAACTCGGCATTGGTACTGGCTGGTGCAGGAATTGCAGGATCAGGCGTTCAGGCACAAAATCAAAAAAAAGCGGCAATTTCGATGAATTGATGGCCAACAAAGGAATTGAGCCGGTTTTGAAAGGCCACACCGAAGATGAAGGGTTTAAATGGGTGATTGATGCCATTGAACAATGCATTCCCACTGCCGAAAAATGCGGTGTGGTGCTGGGCCTCGAAAATCACTGGGGACTGGGCCGGACAGCCGAGGGGGTGTTGCGCATCGTAAATGCCATCGATTCACCGTGGCTGCAAATCACTTCCGACACCGGAAATTTCCTGGAACTCCAGTACGAACAACTGGAAATGATGGCTCCGAAAACATTTCTTATTCAGGCAAAAACCTATTTTGGCGGAGGCAAATGGTACACACTCGACATCGATTACCCGCGGGTAGCCGAAATTTTCAGAAAAGTGAATTACCGGGGATATGTTTCGGTTGAATTTGAAGGAGAGGAAGACCCGATGACAGCCGTGCCCAAAAGCCTGGAAATGATTCGGGATGCATTTACCCGGGAGGTTTAACAAACAGGTTAATTAAAATTTGAGTGGTGAGCTCATTTTTCAGGTGGCATTCAATTCCTTCCGACTCGATCCGGCTTTTCAGCACAATCAAATCATTTTAATAATGCGATTCTTTTACTGTTATGTAATTCATTTTTAATCAGGGTAAAATATCTTTGACCTTTCTCATATCAGATTCGGCAACCTGCAGTTCGGCGAGTGGCGCTGGAACAGCATTAGTCACCTGATTGGGCATTTCATTTCTTATCCGGCATTTAACTCCAATTGCCTCCAGCCGCCCTTTCAACTCTTCTAAATCCTTTAAATTATCCGCTTTTTTAACTGTAATATAACTCATAATTTTATTTATTAAATTCCATTTTTGGGTGAACTTTCAACGTTCGGTAACCATAAACTGCTATTACTACAAAGCTAATAAACGGCAGGATAAAAGAAAAATTCACAGCGGGCAGTCCCCCCACCCTGCCCAAATCAATAATGGCACCTTGTAGCGGAGGCATCAAAGCTCCGCCAACAATGGCCATTACCAGACCCGCAGCACCGAGCGTGGAATCGTCGCCCAATCCATCGAGGGCAATGCCGTAAATAGTGGGAAACATCAGCGACATGAAGGCAGAAGTGGCAACAAGCAAGTACAAACCTGCCATCCCCTGAATGAGAATGACACCGGTTGTTGTTATCATCCCGCCAATTGCAAAAATCATGAGCAACCTGCGCGAATTGAAATATTTCATCAGCGCTGTACTAATGAAGCGGCTCGACAGGAAAAGAACCATGGCCACAATGTTGTAATTCTGGGCTGTGTCTTTTGGAATTCCCAGGTTATCAGCATAATGAATGATAAACGTCCAGCACATAATTTGCGCGCCTACATAAAAAACCTGGGCAATAACACCTTCGCGGTACCTTACATTTTTGACAAGTCGTTTGAATGAATCAATCGCTTTGATGGTATGGTCAGCATCTTCACGCTTGGGCATTTTCGAAAACAAAATTATGATAAACATTAAAATTACAAAAAAACCTAAAATAATGTACGGATCGCGGATTACCCCCAGGTCGTTGGTGCGGATTGCGGCTTGCTGGGCTTCCGAAAGCGTGGGGAAAATCAAATCGCCCGCAGCATCTCTCCGGTCAGATTCGAGGTGGGATAAAATAAATTTAGATGCCACAAACATGCCCAACAACGAACCCAGCGGGTTAAATGACTGGGCAAGGTTCAGCCGGCGGGTTGCTGTTTCGGGATCTCCCATAGCCAGAATGTACGGATTGGCTGTCGTTTCCAGAAATGCCAGGCCAAAGGTTAAAATGTAGTAGGAAACCAGGAAGAATTCGAAAATTTCGTATTGTGCTGCCGGGAAGAACAGCAGCGCCCCAACAGCATAAAGGGCCAGCCCAACCAATATTCCTTTTTTATAGCTGTAGCGTTTCACAAAAAGCGCCGCCGGAATAGCCATCGTGGCATACCCGCCGTAAAATGCAAACTGCACCAGCGCAGCTCTGGCATTCGAAGTTTCCATAATGGTTTGGAAAGCAGCTACCATTGGATTGGTGAGGTCGTTGGCAAATCCCCACAGGGCAAATAAACTGGTAATCAATATAAAAGGCAGTACTACTTTTTTTGAAACGACTGGTTTGTTCGATTGCTTCATTTTATCAGTTTTAATCCAATATTTTAATTATCCTAAAATGTAGAATAGTTTTTTAACCGGCAACCTGTGGTAACCGGTTCTTCCATTTTCCTTGTGAAAATTTTAAAGAAAATGGTTTTTATTTTCTGCTTTGAGCTGATCAACTATCATTTTCACATCCTGGGCGTTTTCTTTTTTGCAAACCAGAGTTGCATTTCCGTCGCGCACAACAATTACATCGTCGAGCCCCAACAGTACAACCAGGCCTTCATCGGTAAAAACATACGAATTTTTGGCATCCAGAAAAATTGATTCGCCATTTGATGCATTCCCGTTTTCATCCTTCTCTTCCTCCTGGTAAACCGATTCCCAGCTTCCCAAATCATTCCAGTCGAAATTTCCTTCCACCATGTAAATATTCCGGGCGTGTTCCATTATGCCATAATCAACCGAAATGCTTTCAACTGCCCTGTAAATTTCATCCAGCGTTTGCGGGTAAGAAGGACTGCCAATGGCTGCCTGAATTTTCCGTAAATCGCTGTACAAACCGGGCGCAAACTCCCTGACGGCTTCCAAAAAAACCGATACTTTGAAGACAAACAATCCACTGTTCCAGAAATATCCGCCATCTTTCAGGTAGGTTTTAGCTTTTTCAAGCTCCGGTTTTTCCACAAAACGGTCAACTTTAAACTGCCTGATTTTTTCAGGCCCCGTAATGTCTTCGGCTGTTTTTACATATCCGTAGCCTGTTGCCGGAAATGTTGGCCTGATGCCGATGGTAACAATTCCATCCTTTTCACTGGCAATTTTTGATGCAGCCAGCACCGTGTCGCGAAACAATTCGTTGTCGTTCACCAGATGATCGGAAGGCGAGACCACCATAATTCCCTCCGGATTTTCTTTCTCGGCAAACAAAGCTGCCAAGCCAATACAGGGCAAGGTATTTTTACCTACCGGCTCATAAATCAGGTTTTCGCGGGGGAGCTCAGGCGTTTGTTTTTCCAGTTCAGCGGCCTGGTTTTTATTGGAAACAATGTAAATATTATCGGTTTCGGTAAATGTTGAAAACCGTTTTATGGTTGACTCGAGCAGCGAACTACCGCCAAACATATCGAGGTATTGTTTGGGTTTTGCCGTTCTGCTCCGGGGCCAGAACCTTGTTCCCGAGCCCCCTGCCATAATCAGGCAATACAAATTTTCCATTTTTATGAATTTTTAAAACAAATATGAATAATCTCCGCCAATGAAACAACACCTTACATAAATTCAAATGCCTGCAAAGCTTTGCATTTTAGAATTAATGCTGTAAAACATATAATTCAATTTTGGCAGAATTGAATTTTAAAACACCGGAAGAGTGTATGAAATTACAGCGGAAACGATATACTGCATCTGTATTCTTCTTATTGCCACAGGTTAAATTACCCTTTTGAACGGGTGAAGGAATTACTACAATTTCACCAAATCGTAGCTTAAAGGTAAACCGTGTTCACTGGGAAATTTATAATTGCACTATCCGTTTTATTTCCAAATACGTAAGAATATCCAATACCAATACCATTTTTAAATTTCCACCGGGCATGTAAAGCAAATGTTTTTTTTTATTGGTGCGCTACCCCAACCCATATTTTATCATCGTAGTGAAAATTTATTGAGGCATGATAGAAAAATGGCTCATCGCTTCCATTAAAGTACTCATCGAACTGAAATTCCAACTACAGGAAAAATCAGTTGAAACCTGTAAAAAATCTTCCATCCAAAAACCATCATATTCCGCATCCAAATCCAATTTTATTGTCACCAGACAGGGTATAAGCAGACAATCAGCTAAAAAAATAAGTGACTCCATTATTGTTCCTGCCTTAAAACAAAAGGGATAGAACTCTTAATATGATTGGTTTTGTGTATTGGGTTTGTAAATCATCAATCATCTTCAAAAAGCGTCCATATTGTTCTGCCTCTTTTTTCTTTTTCTTTTCACGGGTGCAAATTTTAGTGTAAATAAAAAAGACCTGCAAAAATTATTTCTTGCAAGTCTTTAATTCTCAGAGCGGGAAACGGGGATCGAACCCGCGACCCTCAGCTTGGGAAGCTGATGCTCTACCACTGAGCTACTCCCGCTTTTTATTTTTTCTAATATTTTATGCCGTCATCCAGGGATCCGCCGGCTGGCGGACTGTCACTGAGCCCTGTTCGG
>NZ_JBSQIC010000128.1:0-6650 GCF_055108615.1 Tangfeifania sp.
GAGAAATGCTTCACCAAAACAAGCTGAGAATGTTGGCTGTGGAGTTGTAACACCACGTTCAGTTCCTGCAAGTTTTGCAGTAAACCCTGAAAGGAAGTGGTATTTTGTTTGCTCCGCAGTTAATTTTGATACCGGTGGCATAACACCAAATGCATCAGCAGTCAGGAAAATTACTTTGTTGGCGTGCCCTGCTTTGGAAATCGGTTTTACAATATTGTCGATATGGTAAATTGGGTACGATACACGTGTATTTTGTGTTACAGAATCGTCGCTGAAATCAATTTTACCATTTTCATCAACAGTTACATTTTCTAACAACGCATCACGCTTAATAGCATTGTAAATGTCCGGTTCAGCTTTCGGATCGAGATTAATGGTTTTTGCATAACATCCGCCTTCAAAATTGAACACACCGTCATCGTCCCAGCCGTGCTCATCGTCTCCTATAAGTTCGCGTTTCGGATCAGTTGAAAGGGTTGTTTTGCCAGTACCGGAAAGGCCGAAAAATATAGCAACGTCCCCTTCTTTGCCTTTGTTTGCAGAGCAGTGCATTGAAGCCATTCCATTAAGCGGCAGGTAATAATTCATCATGGCAAACATACCCTTTTTCATTTCGCCACCATACCATGAACCACCTACAACATGCATTTTTTCAGTCAGGTTGAAAACGGTATAAACTTCAGAGTTTAGTCCCTGTTCTTTCCAGTTTGGATTGGTGGTTTTTGAAGCGTTCAATGAAACGAAATCCGGGTCACCGTATGTTTCCAATTCTTCTTCAGTAGGCCGGATAAACATGTTTTTCACGAAATGTGCCTGCCAGGCTACTTCCATAATGAAACGCACTTTCAGGCGTGAGTCTGGGTTGGCACCACAGAAAGTATCCATTACAAAAAGGCGTTTCCCTGAAAGTTGTTTTACCGTGTTTTCTTTGAGTTCCTTCCACACCTCGGGAGTAACAGGTTTGTTGTCGTTTGGAGATTCAGGTGAAGTCCACCAAATGGTGTCTTTTGTCGTGTTGTCCTTAACAATGTATTTGTCCTTTGGCGAACGTCCGGTGAATTCACCTGTCATTACATTTACAGCACCCAATTCAGTTACCTGCCCTTTTTCAAAACCTTCCAATCCGGGGCTGGTTTCTTCTTCAAAAAGCTGTTCGTAAGATGGGTTGTAAACAATTTCCTGTACGTCTTGAATTCCGTACTTCGATAAATCTAAATTTTTCATAACTACCTAATATTTAACTTTGTAAAACTTGATATTCTACCTATATCCGGAAAACAAAAATAACTTTTTTTTCTGCTTGAGCCGGATAAAACAGTCCATTTGCCCCGTTTTACCGACCGATTAAACATTATCTTAACAATGTAACCGGAATGGTCTCAAGTTTTATTGTTCATAAAAAAAGGCGCTCCTCTCGGGAAACACCTTTTAATTATATAATTGGTAAATCAATTCAGGATCTTGGGTGATACTGATGAATTGTGTCCTTCAGATAATCGCGATCGATGTGGGTATAAATCTCGGTAGTTAAAATTGATTCGTGTCCCAGCATTTCCTGAACAGCCCTTAAATCGGCTCCGCCATTTATAAGGTGCGTAGCAAAGGAATGCCTGAAAGTATGCGGACTGATTTTTTTATCGAGATTAATTTTTTGGGAAAGATTTTTAATTATGGTGAATATCATTACCCGGCTCAGTTTTTTCCCTCTACGGTTCAAAAACAATATATTTTCACTCTCTTTGTGAATTTTCAGTTTTTTACGGTAACCATTCATGTATTTGTTAATTTCTTCAATGGCCCTGTTACTAACAGGCACAAGCCTTTCTTTATCTGCTTTTCCTTCAATTTTTATGAACCCCTGGTCGAAAAACAGGTTGGTTAATTTCAGGTTAACCAGTTCAGAAACCCTTAACCCGCAACTGTACAGTGTTTCGAGCATGGCTTTATTGCGCTGACCTTCGGGTTTTTCCAGGTCAATGGCATCAATCAGGGTATCAATTTCCTCCATCGATAAAATATCAGGTAATTTCCGGCCAATTTTGGGCGATTCAAGTAAAGCTGTCGGGTCGCTCGATATTTTTCCCTCTATCAGTAAATATTTATAAAATGATTTAATGCCCGAAATAGTTCGGGCCTGCGTCCTCGGGCTAACTCCCTTTTCGTTGAGCCATTCCACAAAACTTTTTAAATGCTGCAGCTTAACACGTTCAGGAGTTACCCGCTTTTGGCTTGTTTCCAAAAAATTAACCAGTTTATTTATATCGTTAATATAAGCCGCAACTGAATTTTGCGAAAGTGATTTTTCTAATTTAAGGTAATTTTCATACCCTTTTTTGCTGTCTTCCCATTTCATAACTTCCATATTTTACTTTTAAATCATTAGATTTAAAATTTTTTAATACTAACTTCGTTCGATCAATAATATCCAGATAATAATGCTTTTAGATACATTTAATTAACTATAAAGTTACTACAAAAAATATTAAAAACGAAATATAATGAATTTATTGATTATTAACGGCCCCAATTTAAATTTGTTGGGGAAGCGCGAAAAAAACATATACGGTTCGGAAAATTTTGAGACCTATTTTGAAGAATTAAAAGCTCAATTTACTGAATTGCATTTAACTTATTTTCAATCAAATATCGAAGGAGAGATTATCGACAAAATCCATGAGCATGGCTTTGCTATTGACGGTATTATTATTAACGCCGGGGCTTATACACATACTTCGGTGGCCATTCGCGATGCCATTGCCGCAGTTCCTGCTCCAACCGTAGAGGTTCACATCTCCAACACGCTGTCGCGTGAGGATTTCAGGCACAAATCAATTATAGGGCCTGTTTGCAAAGGATGCATCATGGGGTTTGGCCTTGGCTCATACAAACTGGCCATACAAAGTTTTTTGTGAAAATTACCGGGTTATTCAATTCTTAATATCGCAACGATGTGGCCAGCGCTGTGTATTCGCGTGCTGATGCCATATAATGTTGAGTGGCGAAACAGCAATGGGTAAATACGTCAGACGATTTGGTTATTTATGTGGGTGGAAGGTTTGGAGAAGACTGCGGAACTTCGTTTATCGAAATTTCAACAGTTGACAAAATAATTCCAAAGGATTAAGAAGTATGATTTTATCGAAAGTCAATTATCTCAATGTCACCGTAATTACCTGTATTGAAAACAAAATAGTTATCAGGTAATTCGGTGTCAATATTCATTTGGGTAACTTCAATGCCGTACAAATTCCCGTCGGTTCCGTGGAGAACAGCTGAATTGATCATCATATTCGACTTGTCGATGAATAAAACAATTTTTGAAACATCATACTCGTCGGTATCGGGATACAGTTCAATCTGATACAATGTTTTACCCCCGTTTTGTTTTTCACCGATGTATTTCGATTCAAATCCTTTCTCATAAATACTGAAAATGGATGAGGGATCCATTAATTCGCTGCTGTTATCCTCAATAGTCGAAATGGTAACCTGGTTACCGTCTTCCATATAATTCCAAAGCGTTTCGCCGTCAGAATAAACTTTCATGCCCACATCGGTTAAGTCAACAATATATTTTTGTCCTTTCAACTGAATGAAACCTTCATTTTTTTCATGAATTTCCATTTCTTCATTATCCATAGAAAAAATAAAACTGGCTGAAATTGTATTGTACGATTGCGTTTTTTCGCTTACTTCATTTAAAATCTGTTTGGCCTTTGAGCCATTTTGTGCGTTTGCAAGAAAAGGAATTAATCCGATAATCCCGATAAAAAATATTCTTTTCATTTTTAAAATTTTAATTAAAACTGTTCAATAATTGTTCCAAAGTGTATTCGTCCTGAATAAGCACCTGCCTTGCTTTGCTTCCTTCGCTTCCACCAACAACACCTGCAGCCTCCAGCTGATCCATTATCCTTCCCGCGCGGTTATACCCAATTGAAAACTTGCGCTGAATCATTGAAGTGGATCCCATTTGGTTTATCACCACAATGCGTGCAGCATCATTAAAAAGTTCATCGCGGTTATTTATATCAACTTCGCCCGCCCCGGCTTCTTCCTCTTCAACATATTCCGGGAGCATGAAAGCGGTTGAAAAACCTTGCTGTACTGAGATGAAAGAACAAATCTTTTCTACCTCGGGAGTATCCACAAATGCACATTGTACACGTGTCATTTCACTTCCTGATGCGATGAGCATATCTCCCTTCCCAATAAGCTGATTGGCTCCCGGCGTGTCCAGGATGGTCCTGGAGTCAATCATCGATGCAACTTTAAAAGCAATTCGGGCAGGGAAATTGGCTTTTATAACTCCGGTAATAATATTGGTTGATGGCCGCTGGGTGGCAATAATCATATGGATTCCAACTGCCCTGGCCAACTGCGCAATACGCGCAATGGGGAGTTCAATTTCCTTGCCGGCAGTCATTATCAGGTCAGCAAATTCATCAATTACCATTACAATATAAGGTAAAAAGCGGTGTCCTTTTTCCGGGTTCAGGTTGCGGCTGACAAATTTCTTGTTGTATTCTTTAATGTTTCGGGCATGTGCTTTTTTCAGCAAGTCGTACCGCTGATCCATTTCCACATTTATCGAATTCAGTGTATGTTTTACTTTTTGAATGTCGGTGATAACCGGATCTTCTTCGTTTGGCAACTTGGCCAGGTAGTGTTTTTCGAGAACAGAATATAAATTCAGCTCCACCTTTTTGGGATCGATAAACACGAATTTGAGCTGCGAGGGATGTTTTTTATAAAGCAGCGAAGTAATAACCACGTTAATTCCCACCGATTTTCCCTGTCCGGTGGCTCCGGCAACCAAAATATGCGGCATTTTGGTAAGGTCGAACATGTACGTTTCGTTGGATATGGTTTTTCCCAGCGCAATGGGCAGCTCCGCATTGCTTTCCTGAAATTTCCGTGAACTCAAAATTGACCGCATCGATACAATCTCGGGATACTGGTTGGGCACTTCAATTCCAATGGTTCCTCTTCCCGGAATTGGAGCAATAATACGAATTCCCAGCGCCGCAAGGCTCAGGGCAATGTCGTCTTCAAGGTTTTTAATTTTGGCAATGCGAATACCCGGAGCGGGGACAATCTCGTAAAGGGTAATAGTTGGCCCGATGGTAGCCCTGATTTTTGTAATTTCAATTTTATAATGGCGCAGCGTTTCAACAATTTTATTTTTGTTGGCGAGCAGCTCTTCGTTGCTCACCTCGGCATTTCCGGCTGCGTGGTCTTCAAGAAGTTCGAGTGTCGGAAATTTATATTTTGAAAGCTCGAGCGTAGGGTCATAATCTTCCATCTTTCCCGGACGGTAATTTTCCAAAGCCTCCTCCTCTTTTTTCTGCTGAATTGTAAGTTCGAGGCCTTCATCGTTTTCGTTCTTGCTGTCACCGGAACTTTTTCTCTGCACATCGTCAGCTTCTTTATCTTCGGCATCGGGTTCAAAAATGGCTTTCACCACATCATCTTCATCAATAACTTTCGAAATTGAATCATCTTCAATGCTATCAACTCCATTCGTTTCCTGTTCGCTATTTTCAGCACTTGTGCTTTCATCTGCATCAGCTACTTCCTTTTCCGTTTTTTTCCGGAACATTCTTTTAATGATTGAATAAGCCGAATCGAATCGGAAAACCAACAACGATAAACCGGAAATAAAAAGGAAAAGGATAACCCCGGTTTTCCCGATTAGTGCGCTGAGCCAGTTACTTAAAATGAACCCGTAACGCCCGCCGGCATACATGAACGAACCGGCATCGGTTTTTGAAAATACAAGCCCCAGGGTTAATGAAAGCCAGATAACCAGTAAAATGCTGAATACCAAACTACGACGGTATTTCACCAGGTTCCGGCCTAAAATTTTAAACCCGGTTACCAACAGCAGGTATATAAACAGGAAAGATGAAAAACCAAACCCGCGATTGATAATTACTTCAGAAAGCCATGCTCCGGTTTTTCCGGCTTTGTTCTGAACTTTTATATCGGATTCCAAAACTAATTCTTTCCAGGGCAAATCGAGTTTGCTTTGGTCGGCTTCTCCGTAAAACAAAAATGAAATAAATGCAATAAGCAGGTAGGCTGAAATAAGCAAAACCAGCAATCCGGCAATAAACCTGAACTTTTCATTTTTAAAGAATGGTTTTTTGCTGCTTTTTTTCTTCCGGTTTGATTTTCCAGGCTTTTTCGATTTCGATGCCATAAAGGTTTTGCTTGTTTTTAAATGAAGTGCAAATTTAATTAAAAATATTCAGCTGACTGTTCTGAATGTATCCTCAAAAAAAAGAACGTCAAAAAAAGAAATATGATATTAAACCGGCAAATTTTCTTTGCGTTTTATGTTTTTATTTCAATTCAGCTACTAATTTAATTTTCAGAATATAAAACACTGTTTTTTTAACATGGTAAGAGTTCTAAAAAATGACAAATCTCCATTCCTTTTATACAACGCATTTTTTATGTTTGTTGCGGACTAAAACCTTTGAAATGGAAAAAGTGGCAGTTGTAGCGCTGGGCGGAAACGCCCTTCTACGTGAAAATGAGGAAGGAACGATTGAACAGCAGGAGAAAAATGCGACTGAAACGGTTGAAAACCTGGTGCATTTGATTAAGGATGGGTATGAACTTGTTATTACGCACGGAAACGG
>NZ_JBSQIC010000129.1:0-6595 GCF_055108615.1 Tangfeifania sp.
TTTTTTCTACATCGGAAGCGCTGCCAATGTAAAACCGGTCTTTAGTTTTGCTGTAAAGAATGTAAACGTGGTGTGCCATTGAGTAAATATACAAAAAAAGGGAAAGCTGTTTGTCAACTTTCCCTTTGGTTTTCGTAGCGAGAGGCGGACCCGAACCGCCGACCTCGTGATTATGAATCACGCGCTCTAACCAGCTGAGCTACCTCGCCATTATTTCAAATTTTTTAAGGATTGGATTTGTTTCCCTGCCTCAAAATTTCGAGGTGCAAATATAGTATTTATTTTTTTTCAGCCTGATTTTTCGCCTAAAAAATACAGCAAAATAAAATATGGGGGTTTAGCAGCCTGTTGTTTCTTAAAAACAGAATAACTATATTGCCAAAAAACAGAACATGGATGATAAAGTGAAAATTCTGCTTGAATATGTAATTAATTGTTCTCCTAAAGTTTTGTATAACAGGTTGAGCACAGCATCGGGGCTTGCTGAGTGGTTTGCAGACGATGTGCGTGTGCAGGGTAAAAGATTTACTTTTGTTTGGGAAGGTTCGGAACAAACTGCCGAAATTTCACTGCGTAAAGAAAACAAACTGGTCCGTTTTACATGGCTCGATGGCGAAGATTCCTATTTTGAGTTCAGAATTTCGCAGGACGAACTGACCAACGATGTTTCGTTAATTGTTATCGATTTTGCCGAAGAGGATGAACGGGAAGAAACCACAGATTTGTGGAATTCTCAAATAGCCGATTTAAAACATATTTTGGGTTTATAAAATCATATGTTCTAAAATATTGCTTAACCCAAACCCTGAACTTATGCAAATGTGAAGTTTTAAACTTCAAAAAGCTAACTTAACTTTTTTTTACTTTCAGGATTCTTAAAATACCTTAGTTTTGTACACGTTTCGGTAAAAGAAACTTTAAATATGAAGCGGCTGCACTGGTACATAATAAAATCTTTTCTGGGGCCATTTTTCATGACCTTTTTTATTGTAGTATTTATACTGCTTATGCAGTTTTTATGGAAATATGTTGATGATTTGGTTGGGAAAGGGCTTGATTTTGCGGTGCTTGGCGAAATGATTTTTTATGCCGCTTTTGGATTGCTTCCTTATGCATTTCCTCTGGCCATGCTGCTTGCATCGCTTATGACTTTCGGATCGCTGGGCGAGAATTACGAGCTGGTAGCCATGAAATCATCAGGTATTTCGTTACACCGGATTATGAAACCGCTTTTCGTTATCGCCATTATTATTTCTGCTACAGCATTCTATTTCTCAAATAATATTTTGCCGCACACCAACCTGAAGTTTACAACTTTGCTGTGGAGTGTAAAGCAGCAACGCCCTGAACTCGTGCTGCAGGAAGGTGTTTTTACCAATGAAATGGATGGCTACAGTATTCGCGTGGGAAGTAAAGACAACAACACAAATATGCTTAAGGACCTGCTCATTTACGACCATACCAGCAACAAAGCAAATGAGAGTGTTACTGTTGCCGATTCCGGTTATCTGCGGATTACGGAAGATAAAAAGTTTATGGTGCTGAACCTTTACAATGGTGTAAATTATTCGGAAACCGCACGCAGCAGGAAGGAGCAGGACAAATTCCCATTCAGGCGCGACCGCTTTGATGAACAAACCATCAGGGTTAAAGTACGTGGGTTTGATTTTAACCGGCGTGACGACCGCATTTTTAAAAATACTTACCGGATGCTGAATATTGATCAACTGAGATTCATGGAAGATTCTCTTGGTAACGATTACAAAAACAGGCTGAATAAATTTATCATGGAAATCAACCTGAATTCGGCTACCATTTCCAAAATTTACAACTTAACAGTTTCGCACGATTCGCTTAAACGCGATATTCGGATTCAGCCCGATTCAATTTTTGATTTTGATGAATTTTTTGAACGCCAGGATAATTGGGTGAAAGCTGAAATAACACAAAGTGCCTTGAGTGCTGCCAGGGGCAATGTTCAAACCCTCAATATGTACGACGACCAGCTTTACAACCGGAAAAAAACACTCAATAGGTATTCCATGGAGCGACATAAAAAATATACCCTCTCGCTGGCAGTGCTTATCTTCTTTTTTATTGGAGCACCACTGGGGGCCATAATCCGGAAAGGTGGTTTGGGTATGCCTGTTGTAATTTCCATTTTGATGTTTATTGCCTATTATATCATATCTATGACCGGTGAAAAATCGGCCCGCGAAGATATTTGGGATATGGTAGGCGGAATGTGGTTTTCCACTTTTGTGTTTTTGCCTTTGGGCGTGTGGCTTTCGTATAAGGCAGCTACTGATGCCGCGCTTATGAGCGCCGAAACATACAGTAAATTATTCAGTAAATTAGGTATTGATAAGTTAACCCGAAAGTTTAGCAAAAAAAATGAAGATACTTCAGGTAACCAATAAAGTACCATTCCCTGCAAAAGACGGCGGAGCCATTGCCTGCATGAACATGACCAGCGGTTTTGCACTTCTCGGTCATGAAGTTACCGTTTTGGCAATGAACACCGTAAAACACCATGTTGATATAAATGAAATGCCCGAGTCGGTTCAGGACTGGGCGAAGTTCCGGCTTGTTGATGTGCCGGCTCGTACTTCGGGGTTTGCGGCTTTGTTTAACCTGTTGTTTTCGGGAAAACCTTACAATGGCGTACGTTTTATTTCAAAAGCATTTTCATGCGAGTTGAAAAAAGTTTTGGAAGAGAGCGAGTTTGACATAGTTCAACTCGAAGGGCTATATGTTTGTCCCTACATACCACTTATTCGCAAGTATTCCAATGCAAAAATAGCTTATCGTGCCCACAATATTGAACACGAAATATGGGAACGTACTGCGGCGCTTTCGAAAGGAATAAAGAAAATTTACCTGCAAATTCTGGCCAAACGCATTAAAACATTTGAAAAAGGATTTTTGAACGATTATGATTTATTGGTTCCGATTACCGAGCGCGACGGTGAGATTCTAAACCGGATGGGCAATAGAAAACCGGTGCATGTTTCTCCCACAGGAATTGATGCCAACGTCCTTTTCCCGCATTCGAAAAATCTGGAACATCCTTCACTTTTTCACATCGGATCACTGGAATGGGCACCCAATCAGGAAGGATTGATTTGGTTTATTGAAAAATGCTGGCCTAAAATACATGAGAAATTTCCCGGCCTGAAATTTTACGTTGCCGGTCGGAATGCCCCCGAATGGCTGGTGCGCTATTTTAATGCTCCTAATATTGTTTTCAAAGGCGAAATTCCCGATGCCTATCAGTTCATGAATTCAAAATCGATAATGGTTGTTCCCCTGTTTTCGGGCAGTGGAATGCGAATTAAAATTATTGAAGGAATGGCCCTCGGGAAACCCATTGTTACCACTCCAATCGGTAACGAAGGTATCTCAACAACCTCGGGCGAAAATATTCTGATAGCCAATGATGAAATTGAATTTGTGAATGAAATCGGACGACTGGTAAACGACCATGAACTTTACTACAGGATTAGTCGTAACGCCATTGAGTATATCCACGAAAAATTTGATAACTTAGCCCTTGCCGGTGCTTTGGTCCGGTTTTATAAAGAGCATACCGAATGATTTTGAAGCTATTTTTCTGGCTGCTTTTATTCCTTCTTTTTTACACATTCGTGGGGTATGCATTGGTTTTGTATATAGCGGTCCAATTGAAAAAGCTATTCTTCGGTAAAAAGAAAAAAAATACAAGTGATTACGAGCCGGAAGTGTGCCTTTTTGTAACCGCCTACAATGAAAAAGATTATGTTGAGCAGAAAGTGGAAAATTCGTATCAGCTCGATTATCCAAAAAATAAAGTACAGTACATTTGGGTAACTGACGGCTCCGACGACGGAACACCCGAAATACTGAAAAATTACAGTAACCTTGAAGTTTATCATCAACCCGAACGGCGTGGGAAAATGCATGCCATGAACCGCGGGATGCAATTTGTGAAGGTGCCCATTGTAATTTTTTCCGATACCAATACACTGCTAAGCAAAAATACTGTTCGCAGTATTGTGTCCGAGTTTGCCAACCCGGAAACCGGTTGCGTAGCCGGCGAAAAACGCATTATTGAAAAACCATCAGATGCCGCAGCAGCTGCCGGAGAAGGGTTGTACTGGAAATTTGAATCGTGGGTGAAAAAACTGGATGCTGAATTAAATTCGGCGGTGGGCGCAGTGGGCGAGCTTTTTGCCATCAGGAGTGAACTTTTCGAAGAGGTGGAAACGGATACGATTCTCGATGATTTTATTATTTCGTTGCGCATAGCACTGCGCGGCTACAAAATTTCATACACACCTGATGCCTACGCAGAAGAAACGGCTTCATTAAATGTTAAAGAAGAATTAAAACGTAAAATTCGGATTGCTGCCGGAGGAATCCAGGCGCTTTTCAGGCTAAAACCACTGCTCAACCCTTTCCGATTTGGAGTGCTGTCCTGGCAGTATGTTTCGCATAAAGTGCTGCGCTGGACTATCGCGCCTGTTTCGTTGTTTTTACTTTTCATACTTAATGCTTTTATTGTTTGGCAAATTAATGCATGGAATCAGCCTGATTTTTACAACCTGTTTTTTTGGTTTCAGGTGTTGTGTTATTTGCTGGCAGCTGTAGGGTGGTATTTCGAAAACCGGAAAATCAGGTTTAAATTACTTTTTATTCCCTACTACTTTTTATCCATCAATTATGCTGCCATAAGAGGAATTTTAAGATACTTCAGAGGAAGTCAACCTGCAGGCTGGGAGAAGTCAAAAAGAGCATAAGTTTATAATTTTTCAGTGTTATTTTTAACCTGTCCGGCGACAGATATCATTCTTTTCTCGATATTTTATTGTAATTTTGCAGCTGATTTAAAGACGATGTTTCATGACTGATGATATTAAACTCAATACAATTCCCGAAGCAGTTGCAGCCATTAAAAAAGGCGAACTGGTTATTGTGGTAGATGATGAAGATCGCGAAAATGAAGGTGATTTTATTTTTGCTTCCGAATTAATTACTCCCGAAGTTATTAATTTTATGACCATTCACGGGCGTGGCTTAATTTGCGTTTCCCTCACCGAAAAACGTTGCAATGAGCTCGATCTGGATTTAATGGTTGGGCAGAATACATCCTACCATGAAACGCAATTCACGGTTTCAGTCGATGGCAATCACCCCGATGTTACCACCGGTATTTCGGCCAGCGACCGGGCAACTACCATAAAAATGTTGGTGGACAAAAATACAAAACCCGGCGATTTGGCAAGGCCGGGACATATTTTTCCGCTAAAAGCAAAAGACCGGGGCGTTCTGCGCCGGAGCGGCCATACCGAGGCGGCTGTTGACCTTACCCGCCTGGCAGGGCTTTTTCCATCCGGTGTTTTGGTTGAAATAATGAACGAGGACGGAACCATGGCGCGCCTGCCCGAACTCATGAAACTGGCCCGAAAATTCAATTTGAAAATCGTATCGATTAAAGATCTGATTTCGTTCCTTTTTCAAAGCGAAAGCCTGGTTGAAAGGGGAGAGAAAGTTATGCTGCCCACTCGCTTTGGTGATTTTTCCATTGTGCCTTTCCGCCAAAAATCCAATGGTGCCGAACATGTAGCTCTTATTAAAGGTGAATGGGAAGTGAATGAACCCATTTTGGTCAGGGTGCATTCTTCGTGTATGACTGGCGATATTTTTGGTTCACTGCGTTGCGAGTGTGGCGATCAGTTGCATAAATCAATGGAGATGATCGACAAAGCCGGGAAAGGGGTAATTGTTTACATGATGCAGGAAGGCCGCGGAATTGGACTGCTTAACAAAATTGCAGCCTACAAGTTGCAGGATCAGGGAATGGATACCATCGATGCAAATATTCACCTGGGATTTAAAGCCGATGAACGCGATTACGGCGTAGGTGCACAAATTCTGCGTAACCTGGGTGTTACCAAAATGCGCCTGCTTACCAATAACCCGGTGAAACGTGTGGGCATAGAAGGTTTCGGGCTGGAAGTTGTGGACACACTGCCCATCGAAATTGAACCCAATGAACATAACCAGAGATACCTGAAGACAAAACGCGACCGGATGGGGCACCACCTGCGCCATTTTAATTACGACCAGTAGAATTTGACTTTTCTTTAAAATCTCCTGGGATTTTTTCAAAAGTTGGCTTTTGCTTTGATTAGCTAAATATTATTTTGAGTTTCTGGTAAAACCTTCCACGCAAAGACGCGCAAAACTATATGCGCAAAATGCGCGAAGTTTAAAGATTATTGACCACCCGGTGAATGTTATCCTTTAACGTTTTACAGTTAAAATTTATTAGTAGTCCCGGTTTTATTCCTGATAATTCCAGATAGGTGAGCAACTGAGCAATATCATTTTCAGTCAATTGTTTCTCTTTATTATTGAATGTTTCGTTAAAATTTAAATGATTTTTAAAAGAACGACTTGATGTTAGAAAGAACCGGATGTAAATTTCTGAATTATCCGGTATATCAAAATAATTGTTACAACTCAGCAGTAATTAAGGTTCGGTTAATTGATTTTAAAATTCTTTTACTTTTTGATTTGTCCTCAAATAATCTTCAGCTGTCATTTGCTTTTT
>NZ_JBSQIC010000130.1:0-6467 GCF_055108615.1 Tangfeifania sp.
TCATCATACTTGTGGTTATCCGTTTTATATCTGCCGTGGTTAAATCCGCCACTTCCCCGGAAATAAACCGGGTAAGTTCCATAAAACTGCTAATTGGACCGCGCAGATCATGGTTTGGTTTGATATATGGTTTGAACAAAAGTATTAAATACGGCTCTTGTATCAGCAGAAACAAAAAGAGCAAAACGCTTTTCAATCAGGTATGAGCGTTCCTTGCCCAGTAAAAGTGCAGCACTAAAATTCAGTTCTGAAATTTCACCTTCTTTTGTGAGTGTAAGATATCCGGTAGGGGCAAAATCATATAATTTGGTATATTTTTTCTCGGCAAGTTCAGCTTTTTCACTGGCCTGCTTCAATTCTTCATTTTGCATTTCCAGTTCCAACTGATGCACTTCAAGTTCGTGAATGAGTTTTAATTTATCAGTTTCGGAAAGTGACGCTTCTGAACCTTTCTTTTTTTTGTTAATCAATTTTTCTGCAGCCCGGCGCAGTTTGCCCGATTTGTTGGTTATTTTTTTTGGTTTATTCATGACGGAATAATTTTTTATTTTTCCCTAAGTTAATAAATCTGCCGGGTCAGTTTTTTATAAATTGTTACATTACAAAGCGCCGCTAAACGGTCACGTTTTTTAAACTGTCCAATATTCCAAATACATTGAGCAACCACACTACAAGAATAATTACAACAACGGCATTTAAAATATTTTTAACGGTGCGCTGCATGGGAATATAGCTGTTTACCAACCAGAGAATAACTCCTGCAACAATAATAACGACAAGAATAGTTAATACGGGCATGATTAAATTTTTAATTTTTACTAAATCGTACATAACAAATGTCAGCTTTTTTAAACTAAAAAGTATTACATAATTTTGGTCATTCATTACATAATTCACACATTTAGGTAGTTTAAAACCCACCATTTGAATTCAATTTAAATTGCCTAAACGAATCGAGAGAGAATACAAAACGGATCCGGTTTTTGAATGATCCGCTGGCTGATTCAATGTTCTGGGAAACCAGCAATGGGACATAAATTTCGAAAATATTTTTGATGCCCGTTTTTAAGCCTGCTTCAAAGAATATGGGCGAATCGTTTCCGCTGCCGAAACCTCTATCGTTTAAAAGCAGATTGACAAAAGGCTTTACAGGCACCCAACCAATTTTCCCGGGCAAACTGCTTGTAAATGACAGGGAAACAAGCCAGCGGCTGTAACCCAGACTATCGTTCACCGGTGATATTAAACCTCCTTCAGAAAGGCTCATTTGCCGCGACCAGAAATGGGTGGGAAAAACCGCAAAGCGGTCGGGGTACGTTCCCTCGTAAAGATACAGTTCGCGGCCACTTCTTCCACCGGGTGAGAACGAGTAAAAAGGAATGTTTAAATCCTCTTTCAGCATGGTCCCGGCAAATAACCGGAAATCCAGTCCTTTATCCCGGCCATAGTAACTCAACCTGTAATTGAATTCAACCGAAGTTTTTTGAAATGATTTTCCGGATTCAAAATCGGCCTGAAACGTAAGTGGATTCATGTTGCTGTTCTTCTCTAACCGATAACCAAATTGCAAATAGGAATCCATTTTTGCCTTTTCCTGAAATTCAATCTGATAAAGGCTGGAGGCAGAGATGTAATTCCCAAATAAACTATGAGTTAACGGGGAAGTCATGTCTTGGTTTCTGAAATACAACTCAACGCCGGTTTTTACCTTTTGGTAGTTTTGATTGCCCGGTGCGCCGAATTGGGTGCCTTCCAAAGAAATGGCTGCCAGCCTGATAAATTTATCGTATGGTGTAATATTGTAAGCCACCCGGCCAAACCCTGCCAAATCGTTATTGCCGAATGCATAAAACGGCATCACAAAATACTCCACCGGTTTTGGAATGATGAAGCCATTGTGGAACGCCATGCCCGCCATAAACCCGTTTTCGCGGGTCCAGTTTATTGCCGGAATATACATCAGTGTGTGTTTTTCAGGATTTTCAACGGTAAAAAGGAGCTGGGTTTGTAAGGGATCTGCCCTGGGAAATGCACCGGTTTTTTTTATATTGTTGTTCCTCCTGAAAAGTTCGGGCATAACATGTCCGGGATCGATTTTTATTTCTGAATATTCACCATCGGGTATTTCAATCCATTTCTCTCCTTCAAAGCCTTGCACCCATTTTTCAAAAAAAATGGAATCTCCGGTCATCCCGGCTATAACTAACGGCGATACCAGTTCCCCATTATTTTTTACAAGTAGTTTTTGATTCTCCAGCCTAACCATTTTATAGTCCAGCCGTTGGGTCGTTCCTATTAAATCATCAAAAAACCAGGTTAAATCGTTGCCTGTAACGTTTTCAAATACACAGCGCAAATCGTTGGGGTGGGGGTGTCTGAATTTCCAGATTTGGTAATACTCATGCATGGTCGCATCAAAAAGCGTATCTCCGAGATAAGCCCGCAGGTAATTAAGGGCGATAGCAGCTTTATTGTAAAGCATGATGCCATAATTTGAATCACTGTATTCGTCAGCCGGCAGGTTTACGGGCTGTTCGAGGTTACTGCGGGCCTGTATAAGCCATTCCAGTTCCTGCATCCGTTCCACAGGCAATTGGTCAATCGTTAAAATACGGGCCAGTTTCCAGTTTCTAAAATAAATCTGCCAAAGTTTTTTCAAAGGATATTTTTCTTTCATGTACCGCGCTGTATATGCACTCGTTATGCCTTCGTCCATGAACGGTACTTTTCGCTCATTGGATGCCAGCGCCCCGTAAAACCAGTTATGCAAAATTTCGTGGGCCAGCACTTCGTCAAGCGAGTAAGCATCTTCAGTCATGCCAATCACCGTGATACCCGGGTATTCCATTCCGTAGCCGGCGCTCAGAGCGCTTTGAACTGCCGTGTAACTCTCATACGGATAATCACCAATTTTTTCTGAAGCCCATAAAATAACTTCATTCACATAATCCAAAGCGTCTTTCCAAAGATTTGACTGCCGGTTGGTAAACATCACCCAGGTAGTTACTTCCCTGTCCGAACCGGGAAGTTTTACTTTCCCCTTCATCACATTAAACCGCTTATCGGCAAACCAGGCAAAATCATGCACTCCATCTGCAATATATTGCAGCGTTTTATTCTGTTTTGATGACACCGGAAAAGGGACTTTCCCGATGTGCGAAGCATTTACCCATGAGGTATCGGCAGCAAGTTTTTCAAGCATTTCCCTTTCGCTTTGGTTTTGCAGGTTCCCGGTTGCTCCCACAATATAATTATCAGGCAGTGTGATTCTTACATCGAAACTTCCAAATTCAGAATAAAATTCACCCTGATCGAGGTAAGGCATTTGGTGCCAGCCATCCTGATCGTAAACTGCCGGTTTGGGGTACCACTGCGAAATCTGATAGGATTCGCCGATATGGCCCAAGCGGGATGTTACGCCTTTTGGAATTTTTACACGGAATGGGGTTGTAATAATTATTGTGTCGCCAGGATTCAGGGGTTCGTTCAGATCAATCCGGCAAATATCGGACTGGCCGGGTAATAATTTCCATCGAACCTGCCTGTCGTTTACTTTAAAGTTTAGTGAATCGATAAACCCGCTCAATTCCGGATCGTTGAATAACGTTGACTTCCCGTTCGCCCGGAATACCTGTTTGGCTAATGGAGTGTTGTTGTTTGAATAGGCATTCGGCCACAAGTGGAACCAGATAAAATGAAGCGTGTCGGGTGAATTATTGATGTATTCAAGGGTTTCAAACGCATTTAATTGATGAAGTGTATCATTCAGCAAAACATTTATTTTGTAATTGACTTCCTGCTGAAAATATTCCTGAGACAAAGTTTGGTAGAATGACAGTGAAACAAACAAAAAAATTAAAAATAACCTCCGGGAACCGCAAGTGATGGAAGGTATTTTCTGTTTGATTTTTGTCGAATAGATTCCTGCCATGGTTTTTATTTATTTATGGCGTTGTTCGGAGCTTGTCCCCCTTTAATTGCATTTGATGCCATAGAAAATTGATTTTTACCAATTAAAGGGGGAACAAAGGGGGTTTGAGAACTAATTTTTCCCCACCTTAAAATCTTGAATCCTCCTGAAATCCCCCTTTGGTATTAAACATCCGTTTCCAAAATAAAAATATCAACCAAAGGGGGACTCGCTCCGTTGACCTTCATCCTAATTCTCAATGAATTGCAACTAAATACATTATAGCATAAACAAAAAAAAATTGTGCAACCTTTTAAAAAGAATTGCACAAATTTTAAACTACCCCGATTAAACCAATAAGAGTACCAGGATGATAATTAAAACCAGCGTTGCGCCACCAATGTAAATCGTTCCGCCAGATTTCTTTACATCTTTTTTCATTCCCTTCAGCTCCTTTTTTAATTCACTTTTTTCTTCAGATGTCAGGTCACTTTTATCCATTTTACGGATTTCTTCAACACGTTTGGTAATCTTGTCAATCTCTTCATCGGTAAGTTTGTTTTCCGTTTTCACGGGAACTGCAGTTTTTTCCGGTTCGGAGTTTGAATCCGATTTATTGGCAAATGCCAATGTAGCGCTAAACGTGAAAATCATTACGAATACAAAGAAAATAGCTTTTTTCATTTTGAAATGTATTAATTTAAATATACCCAAAGGTACCGGGGAAAATCATCCTGACTGTTACACAATTCAGAATAATTATTACATCATTCACACATTTGGGTGGATGTAATTTGTCTTAATGCAACTAATCTCTGAATAATTCATAAATTTGAAAAACGGCAATGTTTTTTTATTAAAAGAATATTTTTTTGAACAGAAAAATCAGCAATACAGAACCAGAACCCGGCAAATTTTGGTTTGCCCTCGATAATGCTGCCAAAATATTTCCGGCAATTATCACCGAAAATGTTACCGCGGTTTTCAGGTTGACGGTCATGTTAAAACAACCCGTTAAAATAAAACCGATCCAAAAAGCAGTTTTGCAGGCTGAAAAGCGCTTTCCGTTTTTCAGGGTTCAACTTCGCGAAGGATTTTTCTGGTTTTACCTCGAGCAACTTCCAAAACATATTCCCGTTGAGCCCGATGAACGCGGGTTGTGCAGAAAATTTCCCAAAGGAAGTTTGTTAATACGAATTCCTGTAAAAGACAACAGCATCAGCGTTGAATGCTCGCATATTTTAACCGATGGCACCGGTGCATTTGAGTTTCTTAAAACTATTCTCATCCTTTATTCGGCTGAATGTGGCATCGAAATTCCCAACGAATACCGGATTGGCGAAACAGTTAATCGTATTTCGGAGGAGGAATACGAAGATGCTTACAACCGCTACTTCAAGGCAGATATTCCGCCAATGGTAAAACGATCGAAGGCTTTTCACCTGCCTTATTCGTTAAAATCACATCCCCGCTTCACCCGGCAGCATGCAATTATTCCGCTGGTAGAAATTAAAGAGATGGCACAAACCAAAGGAGTAAGCATAACGGTTTATCTGGTATCAATTTATCTTTTTGTTTTGCAGGAAATTCATGAAAGTCTGAATGGTTTCAGCAGGTATAAAAAACAGAAAAAACTTCGTATTCAGGTTCCTGTGAATTTGCGGAATATATTTCCATCGAAAACCAAACGGAATTTTTCGTTGTTTGTGATGCCGGAAATTGATTTGCGTCTTGGCCATTATACGTTCAATGAGATTGTTAAAGCAGTGTACCACCAGATGAAACTGGAAACCGATGAAAAGCTGATCAATAAAAATATTTCAAGAAACGTGGGCAGCGAAAGAAAACTGTTTGTAAGAGGAATACCCTTGTTTTTAAAAAGTCTGATCCTGCGCCTGAAATACTATTCATTGGGCACGAGCCAGTACAGCGGGGTAATTACCAACCTGGGGAAAATAGATTTGCCCGGTGAAACTGCCGGATTGATCGACTATTTTATAATGATGCCGCCGCCGCCCAACAAGATGCTGAAAATTAGTTGCGGTGTGGCCGGTTTTGGCAATAAACTGACGTTGAGTTTTGGGAATAGCACACATTCGCAGGAATTTGAAGAAAAGTTTCTGCAGTTTTTACGCGATCAGAATATTTCAGTTGAACTGAAAACTAATTAATAGAGAGTTATGGTACAATGTCCGAATTGCGGAGTGGAAGTAGAAGAAAATGCCAATTTTTGCTCGTTATGCGGAGAGCCGCTACTGGAAAATACTGCCGGTAACGAAACTTTCATTAAATCGGGGAAATTTCGACGGGAAGAAAAACTGTTTACAGACTATCAGCAGTTAACCGGCTACCAGAAACGAAAAATCTTCTGGCAAATATCGGGGCTGATACTTGTTTCCGGTATTGTTATCACCTTACTCATCGATTTTATTGCGAATAACAACATCACCTGGTCAAAATACCCGGCTACGTTGAGTTTGGTTTTATTCATCAATTTTACGCTGAATACATTTCTGCGCAAAAGAATCATACTCACGCTGGCGCTTAGTTTCCTTTC
>NZ_JBSQIC010000131.1:0-6420 GCF_055108615.1 Tangfeifania sp.
ATTTCTACTATATGTGTGTCTGTTCAGAAAGTGTCATTTACAAGGCTTGCGAAGTCCGAAGATACGGAGTTTACTCATCGTAAATGAGTAATTTTGGATGAGCGTAACACAGCAAATGGTACTTTATGGACAGACACTAATTATAATCCCCCAAAAGGCTTAATAGAGTATTGTGATAAAAAGTATCCATATTTTTCCTCAAAAGTATAGATACTTTTCTTCGAAAGTATGGATACTTTTGCTCGAAAGTATTCATACTTTTTAGAATAATTCGATGTCATAGAAAATGTTGGCATTGTGATTGGCGATTAGCCTCGTCTATTTACCCGTATAAAATTTATTGATTTAGGTCAAATGGAATTCGTCCCAAGTAATCGGGGCTCGATTCTTTCAATGTTGTGAGACTTTGTTAATTTTTGTTTTCCTACTTAATTTGCTGGTATATATTTCTTTAAGCTGTTTTATTAAATTCCGTCATCAAAAAAGTTTCAGCTTTTTTCAAATAAATTATAACATAAGTGAATTTGTTATAGCATATATCGGTTTTCTGAAATCTCTCCTCTTAAGCTCATCTTAATTTTGACACTGGTTAAAGTTTGTAAACAAAAACTTGGGAAATGATTCAATAGGAACATCCAAAGGAAACCAGTTTAGAAAATTAAAAAATTGAAGTTTACGAAGTAAAAATCGAATCTTTTGTTGAAAAAGAAATACGGGTTTTATACATAATGTAACCTTTTGTAACAGAGATGTGAAGATTTTCCTCATATAGCCAAATCAAGTTATTTAAAAAACTCTTAAAACATTATTTGTATGAAAGAATTCAGATTATTCCCTGAAAAATCTGTAAAAAGTTTCAGGGACCATTTTCGAATGGGGCCATTTTTATTATTGATTGTGCTTTTGTCTTTATCGGGCACAACAATTTCTTATGCAAACATTCCTCAAACAGTAACTACGGTTAGCGGTACTGTTACTGATGAGCTTGGAGATCCGATTCCCGGCGTCAATATTCTGATAAAGGGAACAACAAGAGGAACTATTACCGATGTTGAAGGCAAATATTCGCTTGATGTTCCCGAAATTGACAATCCCGTTTTGGTTTTCTCTTTTATTGGTTATGAAAGTCGTGAGATTGAATTAGGATCAGAATCTATTATTAATGTTGTAATGCAGCCAAGCACCGCTTCTTTAGAAGAAGTTGTGGTGGTTGGTTTCGGAACCCAGAAAAAAATCAATGTTACAGGATCAGTGGCAACTGCTTCTTCTGAAGATTTGGAAGAGCGTCCTGTTTCAAATGCGGTTCAGGCATTGCAAGGTGTAATTCCCGGACTCAATATTTATAATAGTGGGGTTGGAGGAGAACTTGATGCAACCAAAACTATTAATATCAGGGGAACCGGGACTATTGGTGAAGGTTCAAAAGGAGACCCTCTTGTGCTCATAGATGGGATGGAAGGCGATATAAATACCATCAATCCACAGGATATTGAAAGTATCTCCGTATTAAAAGATGCTGCAGCTTCATCGATTTATGGTTCAAGAGCTCCTTTTGGTGTTGTTCTGATTACAACAAAGAGTGGAAAAGAAGGAAAAACAGTTATTAATTACAATAACAACTTCCGCTTTAAAACACCTGTTATGATGCCTGACATGCAAAGTTCGTGGGAGTTTGTAAACTTTTTCGACGATGCTAATTTCAATGTATCAAACTCGCATTTATACAGCGAGGATTATAAACAATTAGTGAAAAGTTATTACGATGGAGAACTAGACCCTAACGATGTTGCTTATTTTGGCAGTGGTGGGAAATGGAACTATGACTATACTTATGCCAATGTCGACTGGCTGGATGAATATTATAAGGATTGGTCGCCTTCGCAGGAGCATAATTTCAGTATAAGTGGAGGAAATTCTGATTTTACCTATTATCTGTCTACTAATTATATGACCGAGGATGGTTTTATGAGATATGGCACAGAGAATTACGATCGCTATTCGTTAACAGGAAAAATCTCAGCTCAGCTCACCCACATCCTGAAAATTGACTATTCCAGTCGCTTTATTCGTACCGAATATGCCCGTCCTACAAATATGAATGAAGGCTTTTATGATCATATTCTGCGAAGGGCAAGGCCAATCAGGGCCATAAAAGATCCCAACGGCTATTATATGGCCGACATCAACTACATCCTGACTATGTCGGAAGGGGGCCGGCACAAAGAACAAAATGACGATTTGTATCAACAGGCAAAAGTGACTCTATCCCCACTCAAGGACTGGGATATTATTGGTGAAATGAATGTAAGAACCGGCAATGACTGGACACATTGGGATCAGAAAAGGGTATATTCTCATTATGCAGATAATCCTGAAAACACTTATAAGGCCCTCACCAGTCCGAATAACGACCAGGTTTATGAATATTCCTATAAATCTACTTTCCTGACTCCAAATATTTATACAAATTATTCAAAACAGGTTGGTAGTCATAACTTTGCGGGGATGCTTGGGTTTCAGTACGAGCAGATGAAATACCGTGATATGAATGCTCAACGTACGGATATGATTACTACTGATTTGCCGGTTTTGAATTTGACCACTAATAATGATAATATGTCTATCAATGGTCAATATCAGGAGTGGAGAACTGCAGGATTTTTCGGAAGGTTAAACTACGATTTGAATGAGAAATACCTTGCCGAATTCAATTTAAGATATGATGGAACATCCAGATTCAGGGCTGAAAAAAGATGGTCATGGGCTCCATCTGCTTCTTTAGGTTGGAATGTAGCACGTGAGAATTTCTGGGGTAATATGGAAGATATAATTGGTACTTTTAAGCTACGGGCTTCTTATGGTGAACTGTCTAACCAAAATACAGATAATTGGTATCCTACTTATCAAACTTTGCCTACAGGTGCTGCTGACGGGCAATGGATTATAAATGGTGTAAAACCTAATACGGCGGGTGTTCCGGGGCTGATCTCGTCAACGCTAACCTGGGAGAAAATTCAAACAACCAACATCGGTGTTGACTATGGAGCTTTTAGCAATCGTCTTACAGGTTCATTTGACTATTTTGTAAGAAAAACAACCGATATGGTTGGCCCGGGAGTTGAGCTTCCGGCTATTCTTGGTACTGCTGTTCCAAAGACCAACAATACTGATCTTAAAACAATGGGTTGGGAACTTGAAATGTCATGGAGAGACAGAAAAGGGGAATTTCGCTATGGCGCCCGGATTAATATTGCCGATTCCAGAACAAAAATACTGCGCTATGGGAACCCAACCGGGAGTTTAAGCAGGTATGTTGAGGAAACCTTTACTGGCAATATTTACGGATATACCACTGTAGGAATTGCTAAAACTGATGAGGAGATGGAACAGCATCTTGAGTCGCTTCCGGAGGGAGGCCAGGATGCTATCGGTAGCAACTGGGCTGCTGGAGATATTATGTATGCAGATATTAACGGTGATGGCCGGGTGGATAATGGCGAGTATACGATTCACGACATGGGTGACCTTAAAAAAATCGGAAACAGTACACCCAGATATCTAACAGGAATAACTCTTGACGCAGCCTGGAAAGGTTTCGACATGCAAATGTTCTGGCAGGGAGTTCTAAAGCGTGATTTTGATCCAGGCGAGAACAGTATGGTATTCTGGGGGGCTACCGGAAGCGGACAGTGGTGGTCTACTGCTTTTACTGAGCATCTTGATTATTTTCGTGACGATCCCGATCATCCTCTGGGGTTGAATACTGATTCTTATTACCCTCGTCCTTTGTTTAATAACAAAAACCATAAGACTCAAACCAAATATTTGCAGGATGCATCTTATATGCGTCTGAAAAATCTTCAGATTGGATACACCTTTCCTGAAGTTTTTGTTAACAGGCTTTCTTTACAAAATCTCCGTATCTATGTTTCTGGCGAAAACCTGTTGACAATTACCAATCTGTCGGAAACAATGGACCCCGAAACAGCCGGCATTGGTAAACAGGGGGGAACTGTTTATCCGCTTTCAACCGTTTATAGTTTTGGTTTAAGTGTGAACTTTTAAAAAAAACAATACAATGAGAAGATTAAAATATATTTCAACAAAAATTACACTTGCATTAGGAATAGGTACTCTTATTTTGGCAAGCTGTGATGATCAGCTGGATGTAACACCACCATCAGATGTTACGCCTGAAAAATATTTATGGGAAGAGTCGCACCTGGCTGCTTATACTATTAAATATTACGCAGATTATACCTGGTATAATGAGGGAAGTGATGATAAAGGAGGAATGATTCCAAGCCATTATGGGAGTGGTGGCGAATCATTCTATTTTAATGATCTGGCTACAGATAATGCAACGACAAGAGGCTCGAATAATCGGTATGTTCCCGGTTTATGGACGGTTCCCGCAACAGGAGGAAAATGGAATTTTTCAAATATTTACGCGCTAAATTATTATCTGGAAACCGTTGTCCCCAGGTATGAGGATGGTGAAATTAATGGAAACTCAGCTAACGTTGAGCATTACATTGGTGAAGGCTATTTTTTGAGAGCACATGAGTATTTTTATCGCTTAAGAAAGTTGGGTGATTTTCCAATTGTTACAAAAACGTTACCCGATGATCAGGAAGTGCTTACTGAGGCCTCCCAGCGCCGTCCACGTAATGAGGTGGCACGTTTTATTCTGGAAGATTTGGACAAAGCGATTGATTTGCTATCTAACAGTCCTGAAGGAGGTAAGGTTAGAATTACCCGCAATGCAGCACTGTTGTTAAAAGCACGTGTTGCTTTGTTCGAAGCGACCTGGCTTAAATACCATGCAGGAACTCCTCTCGTTCCAAACGGTCCCGGCTGGCCGGGTGCCGATAAGGAGTATAACAACGGTTATACTTTTCCGAGTGGAAGTTTGCAGGGAGAGATTGATTTTTTCCTGGATGAAGCGATGGAGGCCTCTTCCGAAATTGCTGATGCGATACCTTTGGTGAGTAATAATCAGGTTATTCAGGAAAGTGCTTCTCAACCGGTCAATGATTATTATAATATGTTTGCTACCCCCGATCCTTCTGCTTATCCGGAAGTTCTGATGTTCAGACAATACAGTGTTGACCAGGGAAGGGCACACAGCTATAATCACTATATTTATTATGGTGCTCAAAAAGGTTATACTCACCAGATGGAACAATCCTTTCTTATGGCCAATGGCCTACCTGTTTATGATCCTGCCAGCGGGTACTCCGGAGATGACTATATTCAGGATACAAAAGTTGACAGAGATAGTCGGTGGCGTTTGTTCATGAAAGCACCCGGAGAAGTTAAAGCCTTTGAGAACATTGAAAATCCTGAGACTTTCGAAACAGCACCAATGGTATATAGTTCAGATGGAAAATACTCTACTTCAACCGGTTATATGCTTGGAAAAGGATATGCCCTTGACTATGATATGCAAATTCTCGGACAGGATATTACTGCGCCTGTAATATTCAGGGCTGCCGAGGCATATTTGATCTATATGGAAGCCAGTTATGAAAAGAATGGCTACATTGATGCAAAAGCAGATCAATATTGGCGGGCAATTCGTACCAGAGCCGGAGTAAATGAAGATTATACAGCTACTATCAGCCATACTGTAATGAGCGAAGAAGCCAAAAATGACTGGGGAGCATATTCCCAAGGTCAGCTTGTTGATGAAACGCTCTATAATATTCGCCGTGAGCGTCGTAGCGAATTGGTCGGTGAAGGTCAACGCTACAATGACTTATTGCGCTGGAGAGCCATGGATCAACTTGACGGCTTTCAGATTGAGGGTTGTAAGATTTGGGGGCCAATGCGAAATGATTATGAGGAAGGTATATTATTGGCAGATCAACCAGATGAAAAGGACAATACTGTTTCTTCTCCTACTCTCAGTGATTATTTACGACCTTATCAGATTGTCCAGACCAATAATAATTTTTATGATGGTCTGTACTTTACTGAAGCCCATTACCTGGAGCCAATAGCTGTTCAGCATTTTCTTATTTCATCTGAAGATGGTCAGACTATCTCAACTTCACCAATTTATCAGAACCCTGGATGGCCAACAGTTGCGGGACAAGGTGCTGAATATTAATCCCTGATTCAAATAATGGGAGGTGCCCAAAAATGCATTTTGTGCCTTTTGGGCGCCTTTTTTTCTTGTTTCTGGAAATAAATGATATTGTAATGATAAATCATATAAGAAAAAAAATATTATTCCCGATTTTTATTTGGATACTTGTTCTTTGCTTTTCCGGGTGTTTTAATAATAAAGAAAAAACTTTGAATCATCAGAGTTTTCACCCCGGTAAAATCTGGTACGACACCGATAGTGTCCACATCAATGCTCACGGTGGTGGAATTCTTTCCCATAACGGCATTTATTATTGGTTTGGAGAG
>NZ_JBSQIC010000132.1:0-6359 GCF_055108615.1 Tangfeifania sp.
CCTTTTGGGCGGAATATTTGTGAAAATTGAGATAAAACATAAAATATTTCACAAAAACGGCTCAAATTTGTAACCGAAATATTTCTTGCGGATTTAAGGTTTAACATTAATCATAATATCTTTTTAAATTTATTTTTAAGTTAAAATTGTAATTTGTTATTTTTTAGCAATTTGAGCGCTTGTAGTAAAATTTACAATAAGTCGATTGGCCAATCGTTAATTTATTTCAAAGCGATGTAAGGAAATGCAATTGGGGTAGTAGCCAAAATACTAAAATTTAAGCTTACTGTTGAATTTGAGCAGGTTAGGGGGTGTTTCTTTTGTGTTGATTAATGAATTTCCATTTCTGCAACTACAGGCAAATGATCTGACAAGGTAACCTGTGGTGTATATGAATTTTTCACTTTCCAGTTTTTGGCTGGTCGGTAAAAAATGTAGTCAATCTTGGATTTTGGATTTTGTGAAGGAATGGTAAAATCAGGGCTGCAGGCCTGGAGCCAGTTTCTCATGCCCTTGCTAATTTCGGGAGAATCAGGTTGTCCGTTAAAGTCGCCGGCAATTATTAGCGGTTGTTTAATTTTTTTGAGGGCCTTGTTAATTGCTTTTGCCTGAATAGTGCGCACCTTGGATGAAGAGTGGTCGAGATGAGTAGAAATGAAAGTGATTTGTTGGCCGGTAGGTAATTCGACATCAGCTAATAAAAGTGCACGTTGTTCATTCGAACCTTCGGGAACAGGAAGCAAAATTTTTCGGGTTTTTTCAAACGGATATTTTGACAGAATTCCTATTCCGTAATATCCTCCCGAGTAATCAATTGTTCGGGCATAAGCTGTTAACATTCCGGTACGGAACCCCAGTTCAGTAATAAAATCTTTCCCATTTTGGTGTGGAGCCCGTTCCCGGTTTGTTCGTACATCAACTTCCTGAAGAGCAACCACGTCGGGGTTTTCACTTTTAATAAATTCTGCCAGTTCTTCCAGTGAAGCAAGTTCTCCAAACCGAAGGTTGTAACTTAATACCTTTAGAGGATGCCCTTTATCTTCAGTGTGTTGCGCAGATGTAGAAACTGACAAAAACCCCAGCCCCAAAATTGAAAAGATAATAATCCAATATTTTATTCTAATCATAATTTTAAAATTTATTTTATCTCACTTGAGATTTAACCTGTTAAAAAATCTGGTTAAACTTTTCTTTGACAATCCTTTTTACTTCATCCATCGGAATTTCTTTTCCCAGTTCCTGCTGAATGGAAGTTACACCAAAAGTGAGGCCGCAGGGGTTGATGTAGCTGAAATAACGCATGTCGGTATTTACATTGAGCGCGAAACCGTGCATGGTTACATAGCGGCTCACGCGCACACCAATGGCGCAGATTTTCCGGGCGCGTGATGGATGATCGAAATCGAGCCAAACGCCGGTGGCACCTTCTTTCCGGCCGCCTCTCAAGCCGTATTCGGCGATGGTAGCAATAATGGCATCTTCCATTTTTTCGATGTATGGGCGCACCCCGATTTTGTAATATTCCAAATCGATGATGGGATAGCCCACCAACTGGCCCGGCCCATGGTAAGTAATGTCGCCACCCCGGTTGATTTTGTAAAAAGTGGCTTCAATTTTTTTCAGTAAATCGCCGTGTGCCAGCAGGTTTTTTTCGTCGCCGCTTTTCCCAAGCGTATAAACATGCGGATGCTCCACCAGAATAAACTGGTTTTTTGAAGTCGGTTGTTTGCTTGCCCGCTTTTCTGCAATTATTTCTGCAAGGATTTGTTCCTGCTGGTCCCACACCTCTTTGTAGTCTTTCAGACCAATATCGTTGTAATTAAAATCTGCCATTTTTAATAAAATTGAAGTAAACCCCGCATTTTCAAAATAATAAGGTAATAAGGTTACCTCTGTTACCTATTCTAAAATTTGGCTACTAAGGTTTATAAATAAAATAAGGTTTTAGTTCATTCCTAAAATTATATGTATCAAAAAAGAACACTCTCAAAAACAACCATCTTCATCTTTCTCCTTCCCTATTGGGGAAGGTTGGGATGGGGCTTTTCCTATGCATTCACATGTTGCTCTGCGCGGTAAGAACTCCGCACAAGCGGCGAACTTTCCACAAACGAAAATCCTTTTTCGAGGCCGATTTCGCGGTATTCCGCAAACTGTTCCGGTTTAATGTATTCTTTTACCGGCATGTGCGTGGCGGTAGGCGCCAGGTACTGACCGATTGTCATCACTTTGCAGCCGGCTTCGCGCAAGTCGTCCATGGTTTGCAGCACTTCCTCTTTCGTTTCGCCCAGTCCGAGCATGATGCCCGATTTGGCCACTTTGTGGTTTTGTGCGATGTATCTTATAGTATCGAGGCTGCGGCGGTATTTCGAAGCAAAACGTACAAAAGGTGTCAGTCGTTCCACTGTCTCGAGGTTGTGCGAAACCACTTCCGGGCCGGCATCGATAACCTGTTGAATCAATTCCTCTTTTCCCCTGAAATCGGGAATCAACACTTCGATTTGCGTTTCGGGGTTTACCCGCTTCACTTCCCGGATGGTGCGTGCCCAGATTCCGGCTCCCTGGTCGTCCAAATCATCGCGGTCAACCGAAGTAATCACGCAGTGTTTCACACCCATAATCCGTACTGATTCGGCCAGTTTTTCAGGCTCTTTTTCATCGGGAGGAAGCGGTTTGCCGCTCTTCACCGCGCAAAATTTACAGCGCCGGGTGCAAATGTCGCCCAGAATCATAAAAGTGGCAGTGCCCCTGTTCCAGCATTCTCCAATGTTCGGACAATTCCCGCTGGTACAAATGGTATGTAAACCGTGCTCGTTTACCAGATTTTTGACTTTGGAGTAGCTTTCGCCTTTTGGCATTTTCATCTTCATCCAACGTGGCAGTCTATGCCTTTCTCTCAGCTCATGTGCCATAACATATAATTTTATGCAAAAGTAATTTTTAAAATTCAAATGTTAAAACCAACTGCTAAAACCATTGTTCGGTTTTCAATGTTATTTTTGTAGTATTGCAAAAATGAATATGAAACGATTTCTGTTTACCATACTGATGCTGTTTTGCTTACATGTTGTTTCAGGACAGAATACCAAACAACAGGAAATACAAACCAATTCGAGGCTGGCGCTTTCCTATTTTAAATCAAATGAGTATGAAAAGGCGGCTCCCCTGTTGCTCGAGGTGTACAATTTGTCGCGAAACAGCTACTATTTCAGGATGTATTTAACTTCCCTCATCGAGCTCGAACGATTTGATGAAGCTGAAGAGCAAGTGAAAAAAGAAATTGAAAAATTTAACCGGCCTTCGCCCGAGTTTTTAATTCACCAGGGCTATGTTTTAAAAGCGCGCGGGAATATTGAAGAAGGCGATGAAAAGTACAACGAGGCGATTGAAATGATACCTGGGAACAAAGGAAATTACCTGATTACAGCCAATGCTTTTTTGCAGTGGCGTGAATATGAATGGGCGAAAAATGTTTACCTGCAGGGTCGTGAAACCGTTCCCGGCGAGGAGTTTAATTATGAACTGGCGAGATCTTACCTGTATTTACGCGATTATGAAAATATGATGGAGGAGTACCTTAACCTGGTGCGGCAGGATGAAACCCAGATTAACCGCGTGCAAAGCAGCCTGGCTTCGGCAATGCGCCTCGATGTTGACGATTCGCTGCGCGATAAATTCAGGACACAGGTTTTAAAACGTATTCAGAACGAACCGTCGGTTACCGGTTACAACCGGCTGATGATCTGGTTTCTGCTTCAGGAACGGCAGTTCTCGGCGGCACTGCGGCAATCGGTTTCCCTCGACCGGAGAACCGGAGAAGAGGATGCTCAGATTTATCGTCTGGGACTCATGGCCCTGAACAATAAAGAATATGAAAGTGCCGGGAACGCATTTGATTATCTTCTCGAAAAAGGTGATGCAAATCCGTTTTATAATCAGTCGTTTGCCCAGAAAATTCACGCATCATATATGCATTTTACCCTGGAAAATCCGGATGATATTTCAGAAGCAGATAAACTGGCCGGGGAATTTCAGGAAGGACTGGAACTGCTGGGATATTCACCAGCCACGTTAAATGTTATGCAGGAATATGCCCATCTGCTCGCCTTTTACCTTGATGAAACCGAAAAGGCTGTTTCCGTTTTAGAGCGGGGATTGGAAATTCCGCGGTTAAAATCCGAAGAATCCGGAGTTTTGAAAACAGAAATGGCGGATATTTACGTTTATGCCGGCGATCCGTGGGAGGCCATGCTGCTCTACTCGCAGGTGATTGATGCCAATAAAAAGAATACTCTGGGCGACGAGGTGAAACTGAAAAAAGCCAAACTGGGCTATTACATGGGCAATTTCAGCTGGGCCAGGGCACAACTCGACGTGCTGAAAGCCAGTACTTCGAAACTCACGGCCAACGATGCCATGGATCTATCGATGTTGATTGGCAACAACCTTAACCTCGACACCACGGCTGTTCCGCTGCAAATGTTTTCGCGCGCCGACCTGCTGTTCTTCCGCAACAAAGATTCACTGGCCCTTGCAACGCTCGATACCATTGCCGAAACCTACACTTACCACTCACTGGTAGATGATATTTTATACCGAAAGTCGAAAATTGAAGTATCACGGAACAATTACGAAAAAGCAGCAGAGTATCTTGAGCAAATCCGGACTGATTTCAGCTACGAGTTGCTGGCTGACGATGCTTTATACATGCTGGCTGAATTGTATAATTACAATCTGGACCGCAAAGAAGATGCGAAACAATTGTATAAAGAGATGCTGACCAGCCACCCGGGGAGTGTGTTTATTGAGGAGTCGCGTGAAAAGTACCGCGAACTGCGCGAAATTTACCCCGAAGAAATGCCTTCTCCGGAAGGTGAATTTTTCCTGCAAAAGGACTCTATTCCCAATGAATTCAACTAACAAAGCATATCTTTTTGCCGGTATGGCCGTGTTTTTTTGGTCAACCGTGGCCACTGCCTTTAAAATTGCCCTGCGCGAACTGGATTTTATCCAGCTTATATTTTATGCTTCGGCAACTACTGTAGCTGTTTTGCTGACGATTTTACTCATTCAGAATAAGACCCGATTATTGTTTCGGCAGTCGCGAAAACACTGGCTTAACTCCATTTTTCTGGGGGCTTTTAACCCGTTGTTTTATTATTTGGTATTGTTTAAAGCCTATTCGCTCTTGCCAGCTCAACTAGCGCAACCGCTCAACATGGTTTGGCCCATTGTGCTGGCGTTGCTTTCGGTGCCGTTTTTAGGGCAGAAAATCGGGAAGCTGAGCATCGTGGCACTGTTTATCAGTTTTATCGGGGTGGTTTTTATTTCGTCGCAGGGGGGAATTCGTGGATTTGAGAACACCAATATTTACGGTGTTTTTCTTGCACTCAGCAGTTCCATTCTCTGGTCATTTTACTGGATTTTCAGCGTACGCGACAAGCGTGACCAGATTGTGAAACTCTTCCTGAACTTCTTTTTCGGACTGATTTATCTCACCATCGCCGTTTGGATTTTTTCCGATTTCAGGGTGGAAACAGGAGAGAGTTTTTACGCGGCAATTTATGTGGGAATTTTTGAAGTTGGAATTACTTACGTGCTGTGGCTAAAAGCCATGCACCTGAGCACCAACAACGCCAAAATTGGAAACCTCGTGTTTCTGGCGCCGTTTGTTTCGCTCATTTTTATTCACTTTATTTTGAAAGAACACCTATTCGTCACTACTTTTATCGGGCTGATTTTTATCGTTTCAGGAATATTTATACAGCAATTAGATAAAAAAGAGAAGAAAGTTTGATGACTTCAAAACCACTAAAAATACTGGGCATCGACCCCGGAACTACGGTTACCGGATACGGACTGGTTGAGATACGCAACAACCAGCCGGTCATCCTGCACATGGGAACGCTGGTGCCGGGTAAATTTTCCGACCACTACCAGCGGCTGAAACATTTGCACGAACGGGCGTTGCACCTCGTGGAAGAGTACCGCCCGGATGTAATGGCCATCGAAGCGCCGTTTTACGGGAAAAATGTGCAGAGTATGCTGAAACTGGGACGCGGACAAGGTGTGATTATGGCGGCGGCACTGTTTCATTCGGTACCCATTCAGGAATACGCACCGCTGCTGGTAAAACAGTCGATTACCGGAATGGGGCGTGCCTCGAAACAACAAGTGGCCTATTTTCTTCAAAAAGTGTATCATTTATCCGACCTGGACCAGGGGCTGGATGCCACCGATGCCGTAGCCGTGGCCATCTGCCATTTTATTCAGCAGGGCAAACCGCAAAAAAGCAAGGAGTATAAAAGCTGGGGCGATTTTGTGAAAAAGAACCCGGGGCGAGTGAAGTAGGCAGTGAT
>NZ_JBSQIC010000133.1:0-6115 GCF_055108615.1 Tangfeifania sp.
CGCAACGAAAAGTCGGAGTTTTTGTACGAAGGCACCGATTCCGATGTGTTCTTCCTCGCCTGGACTACCACCCCGTGGACCCTGCCATCGAACACCGCGCTGGCAGTGGGGCCGAACATCAGGTATGTAAAAGTAAGAACCTTCAACCCGTACACCGGAATGCCCGGTAGGATTATTCTGGCCAAAGACCTGCTCCACGCTTATTTCGATGAGGAAATGGAAGGAAAAGGTTTTGATGAATACCAGCCCGGCGATAAGAAAATTCCTTACGAAATTCTATCTGAATATGCCGGAACCGAGCTGGTCGGCGTGCAGTACGAACAACTGATTGAGTGGGTAAAACCCAAAGGAAAAGCATTTGAAGTAATTACCGGCGATTTTGTAACCATTGAAGACGGAACCGGAATTGTTCACATTGCACCTACTTTTGGTGCCGACGATGATCGCGTGGCCAAACAGCATGGAATTTCGCCGCTGGTGGTGGAAGATAAAGACGGCAAAATGCAGGCGCTGGTCGATAAAAAAGGCCGGTTTTTCCCGACCCAGAATTTATCGGAAGCGTTTGTAAAAAAATATGTAAACACCGAAAAATACCACGATTTTGCCGGCCGCCCGGTGAAAAATGCCTATGACGATAAACTTGAGGAAGATGCACCTACCGTCGATATCGATATTTCGGTGATGCTGAAACGCGAAAACAAAGCGTTCCGGATTGAAAAACACGTGCACAGCTACCCGCACTGCTGGCGCACCGACAAACCGGTGTTGTACTATCCACTCGATTCGTGGTTCATCAAAACCACGGCGGTAAAAGAGCGGATGGTGGAACTGAACAACACCATCAACTGGAAACCGCAATCAACCGGAACCGGCCGTTTTGGCAACTGGCTCGAAAACCTCGTGGACTGGAACCTGAGCCGCTCGCGTTTCTGGGGAACACCGCTGCCTATTTGGCGCACCGAGGATGGTTCGGAAGAAATCTGCATCGGCTCTACCGAGGAATTGACAGAAGAAATTGGAAAAGCAATTGAAGCCGGTTTCATGGAGGAAAACCCGTACGAAGGATTCAAACCCGGCGACAATTCAAAAGAGAATTACGACATCATCGACCTGCACAAACCCTACATCGACAAAGTGGTGCTGGTTTCACCTTCCGGACAGAAAATGTTCCGCGAACCCGATTTGATTGATGTGTGGTTCGATTCAGGATCGATGCCGTACTCACAAAATCATTTTCCATTCGAGGCCCCCTCCGGCTCCCCCCAAGGGGGAGTGAAAGCTCCGAACTGGCAAACTGCAAGGGATTCGAGTTACGGTCTTTTGAAAGAACTGGCAAAAAAGCAAAAAGAAAATCCAACAGATGCCGAAGTTTTTCTGTGGAAGAATTTAAAGGGAAAACAAGCTGATGGCTACAAATTCAGACGACAGCATATTATTGACCAGTTTATTGCTGATTTTGTTTGCCTTGAAAAACAATTAATTGTTGAAGTGGATGGCGGTTATCACTCACTTCCCGAAAATCAGATTTCGGACGAACAAAGAACAAAATTTCTTAATGATTTAGGATTTGAAGTGATTCGTTTTTCCAATGAGGAAGTAATCAATGATATTGAAGCAGTACTGAATAAAATTAGCAGTGTCCTCAACTCCCTTCCCCCTAAGGGAAGGGTTGGGGATGGGGTTCGTGTGGTTCCGAATTTTCCAGCCGACTTTATTGCTGAGGGCGTGGATCAAACCCGTGGCTGGTTCTTTACACTGCATGCCATCGCAACAATGGTCAGCGATTCAGTCGCTTTCAAAAATATTATTTCCAACGGGCTGGTACTCGACAAAAAAGGAAACAAAATGTCGAAGCGGCTGGGCAATGCTGTCGATCCGTTCGATACCATTGAAACGTATGGCTCCGACCCGCTTCGCTGGTACATGATTACCAATGCACAGCCCTGGGACAACCTGAAATTCGACATTGCAGGCGTGGAAGAGGTGAAACGGAAATTCTTCGGAACACTTTACAACACCTACAACTTTTTCGCATTGTACGCCAATGTGGATGGCTTTAATTATTCGGATGAGGAAATTCCGGTGAACGAGCGTCCCGAGCTGGATCGCTGGATTATTTCGTTGCTGAATTCACTAATAAAAGAAGTGGGCGAAAGCTACGAAAATTATGAACCCACCCGCGCCGGGCGTGCCATTTCGGAGTTTGTAACCGAGAACCTGAGCAACTGGTTTGTGCGCCTGAGCCGTAAACGTTACTGGGGCGGCGAATATTCAAGGGATAAAATTTCGGCGTATCAAACGCTCTATTCTTGTTTGGAAGCAGTGGCCAAACTGATGGCACCCATCGCACCGTTTTATGCCGACATGCTGTACAGTGACCTGAATAAAGTAACTCAAAAAGAGACAGACCAAAGTGTGCACCTGGCTGATTTCCCTTCGTTCGATGAAAACCTTATCGACAAAGACCTGGAAGAAAAAATGGCCATTGCACAAAAAGCTTCTTCCATGATTCTGGCTCTGCGCCGCAAGGAAAAACTGAAGGTGCGCCAGCCGCTGGCAAAAATAATGGTGCCGGTGCCCAACCCGCATTTTAAAGAACAGTTTGAATCGGTGAAAGATATCATCCTGACCGAGGTGAACGTGAAAGAGGTGGAATTTCTTGCAGATACGACGGGCGTTATTAAGAAGAAGATAAAGCCCAATTTCAAAACACTCGGCCCGAAATACGGGAAGCAGATGAAGCAGATTGCCGGAGCGATTGCCAAATTTTCGCAGGAAGATATTTCAAATCTGGAACAAACCGGACAAGCTGAAATTCAGGCAGGAGACAACAAAATTGTATTGTCGAAGGAAGATGTTGAAATTCAGACCGAAGACATTCCGGGATGGACTGTTGCTACCGAAGGGCAGATGACTATCGCGCTCGATATTCATATCACTGAAGAACTGAAACAGGAAGGAATTGCCCGCGAATTTATCAACAAAATTCAGAATCTGCGGAAAGACAGTGGTTTTGAGGTAACCGACCGCATAAATCTCACCATCTTAAAACATAATGAATTAGATGATGCGGTTTTAATGCATAAAGACTATATTTGCGCGCAAACGCTGGCAAACGATCTCCAACTGGTTGATAAGCTGGATGATGATTTGGCCAGTGAAGTGGAAATTGATAAAGGAGCAGATACAAAAATAATTGTTGAAAAACTGAACCGCTGATATGTTGTAAGGCCTAATTTGAATTGCAAAAATTTATTAATTTAGGGCAATTTTGAAGGAACCTGGCAGTTTGAGAATGGTAAGAGATTTATAAGTTGAAATTGCTGAAGGTTTCGGGATTTAAAAATAATTTAAACCCTTTTATTATGGGAGAAAAGACCAGATATTCGGATGAAGAGTTAATGGAATTTAAACAAATCATACTTAGCAAGCTGGAAAAAGCGCAGGAAGATTATGAAATGTACCGTAATTCCATTACTCATGGCGACGGGAATGATACACAGGACACATCGCCAACGTTTAAAGTTCTTGAAGAAGGTGCGGCAACCCTCTCGAAAGAGGAGGCCGGTAAACTGGCTCAACGTCAGTTGAAATTTATTCAACACCTTCAGGCTGCTTTGGTGCGCATCGAAAACAAAACCTACGGAATTTGCCGCGAAACCGGCAAGCTCATCTCCAAAGAAAGGTTACGCGCGGTTCCTCATGCTACCCTGAGTATTGAAGCAAAAAACAGTATGGGATAGTTGGTTAACAAAAAAGATGTTTTTACATCCCGGATTTTTCAATAAACGGAAAACATCCGGGTTGTTTTTTATCAGGAAAAATGAAGAATAGACATATAAAACTGCTCGGGATAATATTTTTTATACTGCTGGCCGACCAGGTGCTAAAAATCTGGGTCAAAACAAATTTTTCGCTGGGAGATGAAATTGTCGTTTTTAAAGATTGGTTTATTCTGCATTTTGTGGAAAATAACGGGATGGCCTTCGGTTTTGAGTTTGCCGGCGAATACGGGAAAATGATTCTAAGTATTTTCCGTATAGTTGCCGTCATTGCCATTGGCTGGTACCTGTTTAAACTGGCAAAAAACAAGGCAATCCCATTTGGCTTTTTGGCAAGCATAGCCCTGATTTTTTCCGGAGCAATCGGCAATATTATCGACAGCTTGTTTTACGGGATGATTTTTAACCACAGCTACGGGCAGATTGCTGATATTTTCCCGGATGGTGGCGGCTACTCCAGCTTTTTGCATGGTAGGGTAGTCGATATGTTCTATTTCCCAATTCTGCAGTTTCAAATTCCGGAATGGTTCCCGGTAAGAGGGGGCACCGATTTCATATTCTTCCGCCCGGTTTTTAACATTGCCGATTCATCAATTACAGTGGGCATTTTTTCTATTTTGCTTTTTTACCGCAAACAGTTCAATAAGGAAGCCGATGAGGAAAATGAGCAGGAAACTGAAGAATTAACTGATTCAGAAGCTTCGAGCAGTTCGGAAACTGATACTGGTTTTTCCGAAAGGACAAACTAACCTGAAATCAATAATCGGTGAGCCAAACGATTAAATTTCACAATTTTCCTTCATTTTATTTTACCTTTGTAACTCCTGATTAGTAAAGGTTATGGAACATCAACTGGTTATTTACAATACATTAACACGTAAGAAAGAAGTTTTTAAACCGCTGGTGGAAGGCATGGTGGGATTATATGTTTGCGGTCCAACGGTTTACAGTGACTCACATTTGGGCCACGCCCGGCCCAACATTACGTTCGATTTGCTCTACCGCTACCTGGTGCACCTGGGCTACAAAGTGCGTTATGTACGTAATATTACTGATGTGGGCCATTTGGAAAACGAAGCTGACGAATCAGGGGAAGATAAAATTTCGAAAAAAGCCCGGCTCGAGCAGCTTGAGCCCATGGAAGTGGTGCAGAAATACATGAATTCTTTTCATGAGAATATGAAAGAGTTAAATGTATTGCCGCCCAGCATCGAACCACGTGCTACAGGGCATATAATCGAACAGGAGGAAATGGTAGATTCCATCCTGGAAAACGGATTTGCCTACGAAGTGAACGGATCGGTTTATTTCGATGTGGAGAAATACAACGAGAAATATAACTACGGAAAATTATCGGGCCGTAACCTCGACGATATAAAAACCAACACCCGCCAGCTGGAAGGTCAGGATGAAAAACGGAACCCGTTTGATTTTGCCCTCTGGAAAAAAGCTATGCCAGAGCATATTATGCGCTGGCCGTCGAAATGGAGTGATGGTTTCCCGGGCTGGCACCTCGAGTGTTCTGTAATGAGTACCAAATACCTGGGCAAAGTTTTCGATATTCATGGCGGGGGCATGGATTTAACTTTCCCGCACCACGAATGCGAAATTGCACAATCGACTGCCAGTCATGGAAAAGAGTCGGTGCGCTATTGGATGCACAACAACATGATTACCATCAACGGCCAGAAAATGGCCCGTTCGCTGGGGAATTTTATCACGCTGGAAGAACTGTTTGACGGGTCGCATAAAATGCTGAAAAAGGCTTATTCGCCCATGACCATCCGGTTTTTTATTTTACAGGCGCACTACCGCAGCACCATCGATTTTTCGAATGAAGCTTTGCAGGCTTCCGAAAAAGGACTGGAACGATTGATGGCTGCCGTAAATTCGCTGGAATTAATTTCCTCTTCGCCGGAATCAACAGTTGATGTAGCGGCACTCAGGGAGAAATGTTACGCTGCACTTAACGACGACCTGAACAGCCCAATTGCCATAGCGCATCTTTTCGATGGTGTCAGAATGATCAATTCACTGAAAACAGGAAGCGAAAAAATTTCAGCAACCGATTTGGACGAACTGAGGTCATTCTTCAAAACCATGGTGTTCGATATTTTAGGATTGAAAGATGAGGAAGCTGCCGGTGCCGGTGATGATGAAATTTTAAAAGGAGCTATTGATTTGTTGCTGAACATCAGGCTGGAAGCCAAGCAAAATAAAGACTGGGGAACTGCTGATAAAATCAGGGATGAATTAACAGCCCTCGGTGTGGAAGTGAAAGACACCAAAGACGGGTTTGAGTGGAATTTGAAGAGCCCCACCTAACCTCCCCA
>NZ_JBSQIC010000134.1:0-5970 GCF_055108615.1 Tangfeifania sp.
ATGTTGCTCAAGGATACATCTATCGTTAATAACATTGATGAAACCATTATTAACCTGAAAGAAAGCAGCATAGGGCTGAACGAAAACATGGAAGCACTCAAGCACAATTGGTTTTTTAGAAGATACTACAGGCAGAAAGCAAAAAAAGCAGCCAAAGAAGAAATGCGAATGAAGACAGATACAATAATGCCGGCTGAAAATAAATGAGAAGGCAGAGAGCGAAGGGCAGAGGGCAAAGAGCATGGGGCAAAGGGCAAAGAGAAGAAAATTGAATTTTTAAACTTATTGAATTAGGCATTTAACAGATACAAACCCAAATGTGGCTAAAGCCAGATTCAACATCAACTTTTAAAAACCGTCAGCTAAAGCAGACGGCAATAAATGGTCAAAAGAATTTGAATTAATGCATAAATTGCCGTTCACTTTAGTGAACGGACTAATGGAATGCAGAAGATTAAGGGGTTTTAACCCCATTGTCAAATTTTTAAGCAAATTTACTAAATGCCTATTTCAGCTAAAATAAAAGCGTTATTAAAAAGTAAAAATGTGGATGAAAAGCGCGGCCATATTATTTTTTGTTTTACTGCTATCAAATGATTTCGCATTTGCACAGGATACTACTGTCCAAAAAGATTCAACCCAGCTTTACGAGAACATCGAAACCTATTCCGAAAAAAGCGGTTTTACCAAATTTATGTTCCGGTTGTTTTTTAAACCCGTAGCGCCGCCACCTGCACAAAAAATACTGAACAAGCGACTGATACAAAAACCCTACAGCTTTTTTGAAGGAAAAATCATCAGGCAAATTACCATTACAACGCTCGATCCGTTTGGCTATTCCATTGGCGACACCATTTCGGCATCGCTCAACATTTTATCCCGAACAGGAAACAGGCTGCATATAAAAACCCAACCCGGCACCATTCGGAACCTGTTGCTGGTGCGAAAAAATCAACCCTTCGATCCCCTGCTGGTAAAAGAATCGGAACGGCTGGTGCGCAGCATGAATTACATTACCGATGTATCCTTTTTTGTTCAGGTTGCCCCTGAAAGCCCCGACTCGGTTGATATTTTCATTCGCGAACTGGATAGCTGGAGCCTGATTCCCGGTGGTTCAATTTCTGCTTCCCGCCATAATTTTAAACTGAGGGAAAACAATTTCATTGGCCTGGGTCACACGTTCCAGAACGGAATGGTCTGGAACCCTTCAACCGGCGATGTTGCTTACAGAATGGAATACTACGTACCCAATATCCGCAATACCTATATTAATTCCACCCTCCAATACGGCACCGATGAATACGGAAATTTCATCAAAAACTTTGCTGTGGATCGTCCGTTTTTTTCCCCTTTGGCAAAATGGGCCGCAGGTGTAAATTTTTCGCAACTTGCACAAAAAGATACTATATGGTCAAACAACGCCATGCATTTTAAATACAATGCACAGGATTACTGGGCGGGCAGTTCCATGCCGGTTTTCAGGGGAAATTCAGAATACAGCCGCACCACCCGGTTTGTTTCTGCCGCGCGATTTATCCGGGTCCGGTTTCTCGAAAAGCCTGCTGAAACGATTGACACACTCCGGTTTTACAGCGACGAAAATTTTTACCTCGCCGGCATTGGCGTAACAACACGGTTGTATGTAAAAGACAAATACATTTTCAAATTTGGAATAACGGAAGATGTTCCAATTGGAAAAGTGATTGGACTGACCGGCGGCTACCAGAAAAAAAACAGTTTGGGACGTTACTATATTAGGGCGCGTTTTTCTTCAGGCCGTTATTATTCATGGGGATACCTCAGTTCCAACATTGAGTATGGCACCTTTCTGCGGACATCAAAAGCGGAACAGGGAGTTTTCAGGGTTGGCGCCAATTATTTTACCAACCTGATTGAAATCGGGCAATGGAAATTCAGGCAGTTTGTAAAACCCCAGTTTATTGCCGGCATCAATCGTATTGATTACGACAGTTTAACCATTAACAACGAATACGGGTTAAGAGGCTTTAGCAGTCCGGAATTGTCGGGCATCAGCCGGCTTTTGTTTACTTCGCAAACCCAGTTTTACGCGCCGTGGAATTTTATCGGGTTTCATTTTGGCCCCTATTTTAACTTTTCACTGGGGATGCTGGGCGATGCAGCAAAAGGGTTCAGCGGCAGCAAAGTGTATTCGCAAATTGGGCTGGGCGTTTTAATAAAAAACGACAACCTGGTAATGAATGCTTTCCAGCTATCCATTTCCTTCTTTCCGGTAATTCCGGGCAAAGGAAATAATATTCTAAAAATGAACTCTTTTCAAACCACCGATTTTGGCTTTCGTGATTTTGAGATTGGTAAACCGGCACCGGTTGTATTCCGGTAACCCGGAAATCACCGGGAATGTGTGAATGATGTAACTTATTTTTAAATTTATATAACGCAAACCAATTTATATTTTCTCAACTTAGTTCTGAAATGAATCATAAAAAAATTCGCAAAAATGAAAATACCAGCTGGTAAAGTTTTTAAGATTTTGAAAAAGGCGCTTATTGAATGGTGGGCAAAAGACCCGTTTCGCGAAAGTGCGGTAATTGCCTATTACGCCATTTTTTTCGTTGCCAGGGCTGCTTGTTGTAATTCTGGCATTTTCGGGCTATTTTTTTGGGCGCGATGCCGTGAACAATCATATATTCAGCCAGTTTGCTTCCACCATGGGCGCCGACACTGCCCGGCAGGTTCAAAATATTATAGTGCAGGCCAGCGAAGCTAAAAATTCCCTCCTCACAACAATTTTCGGAATAATTATTATGCTTGTAGGTGCCACAGGTGTTTTTGCACAATTTCAAAAATCGTTAAATACCATTTGGGAAGTTAAAGTTGATGTGACGAAAAACAGCATCTGGAGTTTTGTCCGGATCCGTTTATTTTCATTCGGCCTAATCATTACCATTGCATTCTTACTCATCGTTTCGCTTGTAATTTCTGCGTTGCTTTCGGCCTTTGGCAGTTGGTTGACGGGGCATTTTTCCGAATCATTTTTCACAGTGTTACTAATCATTAATTTCGTTCTTTCATTTGCAATCCTCACAGTTTTGTTTGCATTGATGTTTAAATTTTTACCCGATGCAAAAATAAAATGGAAACATGTGTGGATTGGCTCCGTATTTACTGCTTTTCTGTTTGATATTGGGAAATTCGGACTGGGATTGTATTTCGGAAAATTAAACCCTGAAATAGGATATGGTGCCGCAGGTTCAATCATTCTGATAATGCTGTGGGTTTCCTATTCGTCAATGATTGTTTTTTACGGTGCCGAGTTTACACGCGCTTATGCCAATTATGTTTCGGGAAGCGTGGCTCCAAAAGAAATTGCAGAACCAGATATTCAGGATAAACCCAATTAACCGGTAATGATTAAAACGGCAAATGTGGGAATTATGTAACTCAAAATTGGAATTATGTAAATTTTCTTAAAAGAAAATCAAGAATTTTGACAAATACACAAAAAGAACCATGTTTTTATGATGAAACAATTTAAGATTACTTACCAAACAACCAATCGCGATAACTTTTCACTTGAAATATACCTGAAGGAAATTGGAAAAACAGAATTATTGACGAATGACCAGGAATTTGAACTTTCCCGCAAAATTGAAGACGGAGATAAAAATGCCCTTGATGAACTGGTTAAAGCCAACCTGCGTTTTGTGGTTTCTGTTGCAAAAAAATACCAGAACCAGGGATTGAGCTTATCTGATTTGATTAGTGAAGGCAATGTGGGGCTAATTACTGCTGCCGAGCGTTTTGACAGAACCCGCGGATTTAAATTTATTTCTTATGCCGTATGGTGGATCAGGCAATCAATTTTACAGGCAATAGCAGAAAAATCCAGAATAGTGAGGATTCCGCTCAATAAATTAGGATTGAAAAGTAAAATCACGAAAGCCTATAACCAGTTGAGCCATGAGCTTCTTCGCGAACCAACTACCGAAGAATTATCCGATTTATTGAATTTAAAGTATGAAATTGTTGAAGGTGTAATGAGTATTATACTTGATAAAATATCAATGGATGCCCCGATTCCGAATAAAGAGGAAACCAGCTTATACGATTTTATTCCAAATGATGATTCACTCAATCCGGAAACTTACTTAAACAAAAGTTCAATACGAAATGGAATTGAACGATTACTTGCAGGGCTTAATGACAGAGACTCTGGAATAATGCGAAGTTTATATGGATTAGATGGCAATGAACCTCTTTCTTTAAGCGAAATAGCTTTTATTTATGGATTATCGCAAGGAAGGATACGTCAGATAAAAGAAGGTGCGATTAAAAAACTTAAAACTCAAAACCACAATAAAAGCGTATTCAAAGAATACATGTATGCTTAGTGGTTCACTCCGGCAGAAATCATAGTTGTTTCTATTCAAAAAATGTGTGAATAATGTAACTCTTATTCAAAGTTATGTAACACTTTGCATCCCAAATATTCTCACCTTGCTTCTATTATTTTTCACTTAAAATTATCAAAATGAAAAAATCAATTTACCACCTTACTTTTATTGCCCTGATAGTTGGTCTGGTGTTTACATCCTGCGTATCGGGCAAAAAATTTACAGCTTCAGAAGCCAGGGCCGATAAGTTGCAAAAGGAAAAAACAGCTACGCTTAGCCAGCTGGATGAAAGCAAAATGCAGGGAATGAGATTAAAAGAGGAAATGGCATCTCTTCAAAAAGAAAAAGATGCGTTTCAGAAGGAATATAATTCCCTTCAAAATAACCTGATGTTGCTCTCATCCGAATCAAATATGACCATCAGGGAACAGGCTGCACGACTGAAAGAACTTCAGGATATCATTCAATCTCAAAACGATAAAACCACTGATCTGAAAAATTCGATTTCAAAGGCGCTGTTAAATTATAAAACAGACGAACTGAATGTTTACCAAAAAGACGGGAAAGTATATGTTTCACTCGAAGAAAAATTGTTGTTTAAATCGGGTAGCGATGTGGTTGATCCTAAAGGGAAAGAAGCGCTAAAATCGCTGGCAAATGTACTGAACAGCACCAACGATTTCACCGTGGACATTGAAGGCCATACGGATGACGTACCCATTAAAACCCAACGGTTTAAAGATAACTGGGATCTCAGCACCGCCAGGGCTTCATCCATCGTCCGCATTCTTACCAAAGATTATGGTTTTGATGTGGCGCGTATCACCGCTTCCGGGAAAGGCGAGTTTCACCCGGTAAACCTGAATTCGTCAGTTGAAGGCCGGGCAGGAAACCGCAGGACCGAAATCATCCTTTCGCCTGATTTGCAGGAAATATATGAACTATTGTATCAGTAAAATTTTATTGCCGGTAGTAAAAAAAAACAAAAACGTCATGACCAAAATTCAATTCAACAACGCACTTCTCAGTTTAAGGAGCAAGTTGCACATTTATGCACTCAGTTTAACTTCCGATTCAGACCAGGCCAGAGATTTATTGCAGGAAACCATGTTAAAAGTTCTGACTTATCGCGAAAAGTTTACGCAAAACACAAATTTCAAAGCATGGGTTTACACCATCATGAGGAACACATTTATTAATGATTACCGAAAGAATAAAAAAATAAGGAATACGTTCAGTAATTCCGACATCGATTTCTGTCTTTTGTTTCCAAAGAAAAATTATCCGGCCCCGGATTCAATTTACAATAGCAAGGAAATTTACCGGAATATCGATGCGCTTGATGACGAATACCGAGTCCCGTTCACCATGTTTTTCGAAGGGTACAAATACAAAGAAATAGCTGAAAAGCTTTATTTACCGCTCGGTACCGTTAAAAGCAGAATATTTTTCACCCGGAAAAAGCTGAAAAAATTACTGCATGAATATTCAGACAATTAATAAAGATGAAATTAGTAAAAACTGCATCACCGCACTCCTTTATTGGGGGGCGGTAATTTTTTGATATTGTTTGAATTAAATAGATTTAACAACA
>NZ_JBSQIC010000135.1:0-5943 GCF_055108615.1 Tangfeifania sp.
TGGAAGGTTCGCCCGATTTGGAAGCCGCCCGTGGTGTGGCCGAAGAAATCGGAACCATTCACCACGAAATAAATTATACCATACAGGAAGGACTGGATGCTATCCGCGATGTAATTTACCACATTGAAACATTTGACGTGACTACCGTGCGGGCTTCCACTCCCATGTACATGATAGCGCGCGTGATAAGATCGATGGGTATTAAAATGGTGCTGACCGGCGAAGGTGCCGACGAAATTTTTGGCGGATACCTCTATTTCCATAAAGCGCCCAATGCCGAAGAGTTTCACAAAGAAAGTGTGCGGAAAGTGAGCCGGCTGCATTTGTACGATTGTTTGCGCGCCAACAAATCGCTGGCATCGTGGGGCGTGGAAGGCCGCGTGCCGTTCCTCGACAAAGAGTTTATTGATGTGGCCATGCGTTTCAACCCGGAGGCCAAAATGGCAAAAGACGGTAAAATTGAAAAATGGTGCCTCCGCAAAGGGTTTGAAAAATACCTGCCCGAAAGTGTGGCGTGGCGGCAAAAAGAGCAGTTTTCCGACGGTGTGGGTTACGGCTGGATAGACACCCTGAAAAAAATAGCCGGCGAACAGGTAACCGATGAAATGATGGAAAATGCCGCATTCCGGTTCCCGGTGAACACCCCGCAAAACAAGGAAGAATACATGTACCGCGCAATTTACAGCGAGCATTTCCCGTCGGATCAGGCGGCCGGATGTGTTCCCTCGGTGCCGTCAATCGCCTGCAGTACCGGCGAAGCGCTGGCATGGGACAAGTCGTTCCAAAACAATGCGGATCCCTCGGGGCGTGCGGTGAATACAGTTCACGCCAAAGGAACAATTTTCCAGGATTTAAAGCGAAAACAGGAAGAAAAGGTAAGTGTTTAAATTAGAAACCGTTCTGTGTTTACAGGGCGGTTTTTATTTTTTATAAAACGCAATTCCTACTCGTTTTATATGCTCCAATAAATCAGGATTTTCAATTTGATGAAAAAGTGCCAGATCTATTTTCCAGGGCAACAGCAAGTCGTCAATACGGTTTTCAATTTTGTTTAAATCTGTTAGTGTAAATTGCGGGGCAATCAATACCAAATCAATGTCAGAACCATATTTGTAATTTCCTTTGGCTCTCGAACCATAAAGTATCACCCTGTCAATTCCAGGGTAAGAAGCAAACACATTATTTAATTTCTGAATAGCCTCTTCTTTAATTCCGATATTAATCATTTGGTTATTTGTCTAATCTTTTTTCAAGCATTGTTTTCAGTTCAATAAAAAGTGGGTAATAGGTTTCTTTAATTTGAAAAACTATTTCTTCTGCCACTTCTTCATTGTAAGTATGCGATGATTTATTGCGGCTTCTTATCATGTCCATCCAGCCTTCACCATTTTTAATGATTCCTTTGTTAAATGCTTCGCGAATTGCATCACGCGACCCGGTGATTGAAGTATTTCCCTGGTATTCGAAAAAATCTTTCAGGGTATTCCATGCCAGTTCGTGGGTAAATTCAAAAGCCTGAATCAAACCCTGTTTTTCCAGTTCTGTTAATTCCCTCTCATTTTGAATGATGATTGCATTTTCCAATTGGTTCAACGCTTTTCGGAAATTCGAAAAACGTTGTTGCCACCTGATATCTTCTGGTTTGTTCATTCGATATTGATTTTGGGTATAAAATTAGAAAACATCTAACGATAAATCAATCTGTTTTATTGAAGATTGCAAGTCTGAAAAAATTCCGGATTAATTTCTGGTTGTAAAATTCCGGGTGAAACTGGCAGGTGTAAAGCGGTTTGTTTTTGTGTTTCATGAGTTGATTTTTGCAGGTGGCAGAGGATGCCAGCAGCTCAAAATCTTCAGGAAGAGTAATGGAGTCGTTATGCATCTGTTTTACCGTTATTTTTTTCGGTAAGCCTGAAAAAACCGGGTCGTCTTTCAGAATTTCAATTTCAACATCACCCGATTCCGGCTCCTCGCTGCGCAGCAGTTCTGAGCCGTAAAGACTGCCGGCAATGTGATGTCCGGCACAAATTCCCAGCACGGGTATTTCAACTTCTTTTAACCACTGAAAATATGGAAGGTGGTGTACCACAATATCATCGCCTTGCGGCGACCCTGAAAGCATGATCCCGTCAATTTCATTAAACACAGATTTGGGAACCCCGGCATATTCAGCTGTAATACACTTCAGGTTTGCTTCACCTGCGATTTGTTCCAGTGGCTCAACAAATTCAGTTATTCCCGGTTCAGCATTGTTAATTACTAAAACTTTACGCATGTCAATTACTTTATTGTTGCAAAATAATCATTTCCAGTGAACCAGAAGTATAAAATAATTTTCAATATCTAAATGATTTTCTATCTTGCAGCAAAATATCACATTATATTTAATATTATTTGAAAATGAAAAAGTTAGCAGTTTTTATTATAGCCATTGCATTTTTTGCGTGTACACAGCAAAAAGAAGGATTTGAAATCACAGTTGAACTGGAAGGTGCCGAAGGCCAGGTTTTGCTCGAAAAGCGCGGGGAGTCCAGCTGGATTCCGGTTGATACAGCCGAAATAGTTGACGGTGTTGCCGTTCTCGAAGGAAAAGTTGAGGTACCGGAAGACCATTATATTTCATTGCTTGGGCAGCGTGCCAAAACCATTGTTTTTGTTGAAAATGCTGATATCATGGTAACTGGTAAAGTTGATTCCCTTGCAAATGTTGAAGTTACGGGCTCTGCCACTCACGATGAATACAGCAGCGTGAACCGGCAAATCCAGGAGATTGGCGATAAATATATGGCCATTTACCAGCAGGCGCGCGAAGCAGGTGCAAAGGGCGACACTGCAAGAGCGCAGCAACTCATGGAAGAAGTAAACGAACTGTATGAAAGCACCACAACTCTGCAGGCCGATTTTGTGAGGAACCATCCCGCATCTTACGCGTCACCTTATTTTATTTCGCGCGTTCAGTATGGTATGGAACTGGATGAACTTGATGAGTTGGTAAATTCACTCGATCCGAAACTGGAAACAGTGCCAACTATTGTAGCTTTAAAAGAGCGTATTGAAAAACTAAAAACCGTTGCTGTGGGGCAAACTGCACCCGATTTTACCATGAACGATACTGAAGGAAACCCGGTAACTTTTTCAGATGTTTATTCACAGCACGAATATACACTGCTCGATTTCTGGGCAGCATGGTGCGGGCCCTGCCGACAGGAAAATCCGAATATTGTGTCCGTTTTCAACGAATTTAAAGACGATGGTTTTTATGTGTTCGGTGTTTCGCTCGACCGCGAAAAAGAGGCCTGGCTGCGCGCCATTGAAGACGATAATCTCACGTGGGCTCACGTTTCCGATTTGTCGTACTGGAATAATGCTGCCGCCCAAATGTACGCTGTAAATTCAATCCCCTCCAGCTTAATAGTTGACAAAAACGGTACAATTGTCGCCAAAAATAAACGCGGCGATGAACTGCGGGAAACGGTAGAAGAATTGGTTAATTAGAATTTTAGAATATAATAAATTAAAAAGCCTTTCGGAAGAAGGGCTTTTTTAATTTGCCGGAATTGCTACTTTTGCCGCCGGAATGTTGGAAAATTATTTTGGAGAAATAGCAGGCGTATTAACTGCCGTATTCTGGACGGTCACCAGCATGGCTTTCGAGTCGGCAGGTAAAAAAGTGGGCTCGCTGGCCGTTAATCTTATCCGGCTGGTAATGGCCTTCTTTTTCATTGGAGTTTACAGCTGGATTGCCCGTGGTTTTTTCTTCCCTTCCGATGCCAGTCTTTTTCAGTGGCAGTGGCTGGCCCTTTCAGGCCTGGTGGGTTTTGTAATTGGCGACTTGCTGCTTTTCCAGGCTTTTGTGGTTATAGGCGCACGAATTTCAATGCTGATAATGGCACTTGCCCCTCCTTTTGCCGCTTTGGTGGGCTGGCTGCTTTTGGGTGAAGTACTCACCGCGAAAAGCTGGCTGGGGATGGTTATTACCATGCTTGGGATTGTAATCGTTATTCTAAAACGTGAGCGTTCAACCCAAAACGGTTCAATTGTCAGAAAGTTAACTTCCAGCTATTCAGTACCGGGGATTTTACTGGCACTGGGTGGTGCAATCGGGCAGGCAACAGGGCTGGTGCTCAGCAAAAAAGGAATGGGTGAGTACGATGCATTTTCTGCATCTCAAATCAGGGTGCTGGCCGGGATTGCAGGTTTTTCTATTCTTTTTATTTTCATGAAACGCTGGCCGCGGGTTTGGGCGGCTCTAAAACACGGTTCGGCCATGAAACAAATTACCCTCGGTGCATTTTTCGGCCCTTTTCTTGGGGTTTCATTTTCTTTGCTTGCCGTGCAACATACTTCTGCCGGGATTGCAGCCACACTAATGGCCATTACCCCGGTGCTTATTATTGCACCTTCGGTAATCATTTTTAAGGAGAAAATAAACTGGAAAGAAATTTTGGGGGCAGTGGTAACAGTGGCAGGGGTTGCAATGTTTTTTCTGTAGAATTGCAAATTTGTGAAACTGAAAAATTGATAAACTGTGAAATTGTTGAATGCATTTTAGCTTTTGGGGCTCACACATTCAATTCTTTTTAATGATACTCCCCCAACCCGGCCAGTTTCATTTGCCGGTCCATAGAAAATCAATTCCCATTTTTCCAATAATTTTGATTTAAATTTATGGTTTATTTTGAAATTGCAGTGCCATGAGCTACGAAGAATATTATTTTGATGACAATGTCAGCTTTAACGACGGCCTGGTGGAAGGCAGGGATTTTTATCGCGAGAATGGTTACAGGGTAATGACCAGCGAATTTTTAACCCGTCGTGGTTTTTGTTGCGCAAACGGTTGCAGGCACTGCCCCTACTGGCCAAAAGCATTAAAAGGAAATACCCGGCTTCGCGAAAAATGAGGATGAAAAGAATTCTGATTTTTTGGATTGGGCATTCAACTTAGCCATTAAAAGCGCTGAAATCCCTAATTTATTTGTGTTAAATCCGTTAAAACATTCAATAATTTAATTGAATCATTATTTTTGCTGAAAAATTAGGTTGATGACAGGAAAAGAGCTCCGGATAGTTTTTATGGGTACCCCTGACTTTGCAGTGGCCAGTTTACAAGCATTGGTTGAAAACGGTTACAATGTGGTGGGGGTGGTAACGGCACCCGATAAACCGGCAGGACGCGGGAAAAAACTGACGGAATCGGCTGTAAAAAAATATGCTGTTGAAAATAACATTAAAGTTCTTCAGCCCGAAAAGTTGAAAAACCCCGATTTTATTGAGGAGCTAAAAGCATTAAAACCCGATTTGCAGGTTGTGGTTGCTTTCAGGATGTTGCCCGAAGTGGTTTGGGCCATGCCCCCGCTCGGAACTTTCAACCTGCACGGGTCGTTGTTGCCGCAGTACCGGGGCGCAGCACCGCTCAACTGGGCGGTTATCAACGGTGAAACAAAAACGGGAGTTACTACTTTTTTGCTCGACCATAAAATTGACACCGGTAAAATCCTTTTTCGCAGGGAAATTAAAATTGGGAAGAACGATACAGTAGGTGATGTTCACGACCGCCTGATGGAAGTGGGAGCCAGGCTGGTACTGAAAACAGTTGATGCTTTGTCAAAAGGAAAAGTAAAACCCATACCGCAATCGGAACTGGAATCGGATGAGAATAGTAAACCCGCCCCCAAAATTTTTAAAATTGACTGCAAAATCAACTGGACAAAGGATGTGGAAACCGTTCGGAATTTAATTCGCGGGCTGTCGCCACATCCCGCTGCCTGGGCTAACCTGGTGCATAAAGAAAACGGGAGAACCATTCCCTGCAAAATCTTTTTTGCCCAGCCGGTTATTTCAGCCGAAACTGCGGCTCCGGGAACCATCGATTCCGATGATGAATCATTTTTGAACGTTGCCTGCGGAAATGGTTGGCTGGAAATTACCGATCTGCAGCTTTCC
>NZ_JBSQIC010000136.1:0-5912 GCF_055108615.1 Tangfeifania sp.
AGTTGGTAGAGCACGACCTTGCCAAGGTCGGGGTCGCGGGTTCGAGTCCCGTTTCTCGCTCTTTTCGGAGAAAAAGGGACGAGAAGGTCCTGCCTACCGTCAGGCAGGTATCCCGATGAAAATCGGGGAATCCCGCTTGTCCCGGCAGAATTGCCGGGGTTTCTCGCTCAAAATTGAACAGGTTGCTCAAAAGGCAGCCTTTTTTTATTGCTCCTGTTGAGCAGGTCACTTTTCGTGACCTGCTCAATAAAAGAGCGGCACGACAATCTATTCACCAGCTGATCCGCCGGCTGGCGGACAGCAGGTTCACCCAGTGCAAAAAAAACAGAATCTTTTTAGCCCTGAAATTAGAACGGAAGTTAAAGAACCTATCGCGGAAAATTACCATTCGTTTTATAAAGAAATACAGCTGATAGGTTAAGGAGTTCATCAAATTTTGCAATTAATCCGAATAACCTGGCCACGTTACAAGCGGCCAACTTGATTCAGGGAAGAATTTTTTCTATAGCTCTTTTATTTTGATATTCCGCCATTTCACTTTTATGCCGCCGCCATCATGAATTTGCAGGGCAATGGCACCTTTCCCCTCGGCAATTTTTTCATCCTCGATGTCAACCATCTGCTCTCCGTTGAGCCATGTGGTAACATGTCCGCCAACCACGCGAATTCTCATTTCGTTCCATTCGCCCATTTTCAGAATATCTTCTTTTTCATCTGGAATTTGTACCAGCCAGCCGCGACCGTACGATTCATAAATGCCACCGGTGTCGTGGTTGGGTGGTGCCACTTCTACCTGCCAGCCGCTTACTTTGGTGCCGTCGAAAGTTGAGCGGAAAAATACGCCGCTGTTGCCGTTGGCCTCCTGAAGGAATTCAACCGAAAGTTCAAAGTCGTCGTAATTCTTTTCGGTTGACAGGTACCCGTAGGCTTCATCGGGGCCACTTTCGCAAATTAGCAATCCATCTTCCACGTACCATTTTTCGGTGCCGTGTACTTTCCAACCGTCCAGGTTTTTACCGTTAAATAACGATTCCCATCCACCGTTGCAGGCAATTACAACGATACTTAACGAGAGAATCAATCCTAAAAATGTAATTTTTCTCATTTGATTATAATTTTTATGAAATTAATTTCCTCCGCCTCCAAGTTCTTTTTTGAGCAGGTTAACGTTGTTTTGCAAACGCGTAATTTCGGCATCTTTTTCTTCTATTTCGGCTTTGAGATTTTCAGTTTCTGTTTTCACTTTCTGTAATTCCTGTTGAAGTTGCTCACGTTGCTGTTCCACCTGGTTAACTTTCGACTCCAGCGATGAAATTTCATCTTTTTGCAGATTTAGCTGAAAGTTTTTGTCGTCGATAACCGACGATTGGTCCGATATTTCTTCTTCCAGATTATTAACCTGTGCGCGCAGTGCCCTGATGTTTTCATCTTTGCTTTCCAGTTCTTCTTTCATCCGTTGCTGTTCAAAACCAAAGCTAAAACTGCTTTCCTGCAACGACTCTTTTTGTTCGGTGAGGAGTTCGTTCAGTCGCGAAATTTCAGTGTTCAGCGAGTCAATATACTGGTCTTTCATTGCGTTACTTTCGAGCAGTTCGTTTTTCATTTCCTCAAAATCGGCAATCAGGGCCTCAATTCGCGAGGCACGGTAATTGGTTTCCTCGGTGAGCTGCCGCACTTGTTCCTCGGCTTTTAAACGTCCGTTCTGCATCTCCACGAACTTCTTTTTTGATACGCATGAATGCATAAAAAGTCCGGAAAGTATAAAAAGGAGTATGAGATATTTGTTTGTCATGTTAATTCTTTTAGATTTTAGCAAATATAGCAAATAATAACAGGGTATTATAACGTTATATAGAAGTTGAATTGTATAGTTTTACTACTTTTATTCAAAAATTTAAAAATGAAGAAACTTTTTCTGTTAGTTACAATAATTTCACTTGGGTTTAGCCTTCAGGCCCAGGATGGATCACGGATTATTCAAACCATAAAAGGGAAAGTGGTTGATGAAGCCACAAACGAGTCGGTATCTTTCACCAACATAAGTATTGAAGGTACTTTTTACGGCACGGCCAGCAATCAGGAAGGGGAGTTTGAGCTGAAAATTCCGGAAGAAATGGCAGACGGTCAGATATTGTTCTCAGCGGTGGGATATAAAAATGAGAAATTCCCGGTAGATACTTATTTTGATCGCGAATACAATATTGTTAAACTGGAGCCAACGTCGTATGATATTGATGATGTGGATATTGCTGCCCGGTCGAGAGTACTCGAGAGAATTCTGCGCATGGCATCGGAAAATACACCCTACAATTTTATTGGCGGGCCTTTTAACCTGGAATGCACCTACGAAAATCGAAAAAAAATTGATGATACCACCGAAGTTGTGCAAATGGCTGAGGTGTTGGTTTACGATAAAGCAGGGTATGTTGAGCCTTCAAAACTGAATGCTTTCAGGATGCGGAAATATGAAATTACGCCGGCAGAGCCAGCCTACACTTTTTCGTCGGGCATTTTGAATTTTGATGAACTGATTAGCATGGATTGGGTTCGAACTGGTTCATCGGTTTTAAATCCAGCATTGCTTTACCAATTCAATTTAAAACAGGAAGAGGAAGTTGTGGTTGATGGCAAACCGGCATGGGTAATATCCTTCAGTCAGGATGATCCAACACTCGCAGGTTCCGGTGATTATAATGCCACTTCCTTTTCGGGACGAATTACTGTTGTTAAGGAAGATTATTCGGTGAAAAAAATTGAAGGATCGGTTCAGTCTGCCAAACACAACCGGCAGGGAAAATCGCTGGCAGTGGGCAGTTCCAATTCAAACTATTACGAAAATGTCACCTACGATTTTTCTGTAACCTACTCGCAGCTCAAACCGGATGTTATTATGCTGAATAAAAAATACGATTACAAAGGGCGGCAGGTAGCCGAAAAAACCACCTTAACAATCAACCGGGTACAAATGGTTGATGTTAAAGTGGTTGATTCGCGTGATTATTTTCCGGTTTCGGATTAGTTTTTTAAATCAGAATGCTGAAATAAATCCAAAACTAAATTTATTTACCGGATTATCGCTGTGCGTAAAGTCGTACGTGTATTCCGCCGCCAGCCGCACATTCCGGCGTAAAAGATAACCTGCATGAAATGTGACAGACTGGTAATCTGCCGGGTTAAAATCCGATTCCACCCAGTTGTAAAGTCCCAGCAGGTACCAGTCGCTTTGGTCGCCTTTCGGACTGAAAATAAGTTCAGCCATTGCTCCATCGGTATTTAAATCGGACATGCTTTGTGCGGCACTCATGTTGTAAAAAACTTCCGAATCGTTCCGTTGCAGGTACTGTGCATTCAGTGTCCATTTGTCAGTAGGAGTAAAAGAAATATCGGGTCCCCAGATAAAAACTTCGTTGGTGATGTCGCTCACCACATTGTTCTCAAGAGCCTCCTTCCCGATGTAAACAAAAGCTCCAAGGGTTAACATATCCCCCCCAATGTCTTGCGATAATTTTGCCAGCATATTTTTGTATTTGTCTTTGTCGAAAACCCGGTTGCGCGCTTCTCCAATTCCATTGCCGTTTATAACTTCTACCGTAATTCCGGTTCCGGATTCCAGGCCAAGCATCAGCATCATCCCTTTATCGTATTTCATATCAATTCCCGAGGTTCCGATTTGCGACGTGTAAAGGGCATAATCCTCGAGCGAGAGCCGCAGCTCCCGTTTGAAAAGCGGATCAGAAACCTGGAATTGACCAAGGTAAACATCAAAATCAATGTTAAATAAATTGTTATACATCAGGAAAGCATCTTCTACCCCGGCTACTTCACCGCGTTCACTAAAATAAAAATAGAAATAGTAGGAGAGCCGCTCCGAGATTTCTCCGCCTGACATAAATTTTATCAGATAGGGAGCCGCAAAATCGGTCTTTTCATTTCCGGCTAAGTTATAATTTACAAATCCTTCGAGACGCACAGCAACAGGAAGTTCGCGCAACAACGATAATTTTGTGTCACCTGTTTCGGTATAATAACGTGGTGATTGTTCATCTTCCAGGCGGAATCCGTTGCCTGCAAAGTCGTCGCCATAAGGCTTGAGCATAGGCGCTGCCGGTGCATGGCAGGTGGTGCAGCTAAGCCGGTATTTTCGTGCAAAAGCGGGTATTGCCTGCAATTGCTCTGCGAGAAAAATAAAGATTGCAAAAAATGTCAATAATCGTAAAATCTGTTTCATAATTGTCTGTTTTTTTATGGATAAACGGTAATTTCTGTTGAATGTCTGTTAACTAACTGTGCCTCGTATTCTTCTTCCGGAACTTCTAAGTATTCGCCCACAGGTTTTACCAAAAGCCGGTAATACATTTCAGCCTTCACTTTTAATTTGCCGGGTTCAACTTCAAACGGTAATTCAAAAGTGTAAGTTTCGGCTTTTGTTTCGCGGGGCCCAATCCGGTAATCCACGCCCAGCGAGGCTGTGTTCCATTGCATGAGGGTCATCCGGCCTTCCGGATCGAAATAAGGCATCCTAAAAATACGGTCGCCAATAGGCACATCTTCCCTGCGGACGCCTTCAAAATTTTCAATCCCCAGCGGAATTCCCATATCCTGGTACGCCAGCACATCGCTGGCAATGGTGTATTCTTCGCCTTCAAAACCTTTTCTATCTACCGGAATGTGGTAGGTGTTTCCGGCTTCGTCTTCTGCTTCCACATGCAACCACACAATGCGGTCTTCTACCGAACCGGTAGGGAATTTATGGCCTGTCTTCTGATTGAATGCCGTTACCGTTAAAACAACTACTTCGCCGGGAACGGTTTCACGGATATCGGGTTGAATGCGCAGTTCAATAGTTCCGCGAACTTTCCCGGGGTCGTGTGCCCCGTTAAAAAGGTGCATCCGGGCATCGGGATAGGTAGCGCCCATTTTGGCGGTTTTCATCTCAGTATCGGGCATGTGGCAATCCTGGCACATAACATTTTCTTTGGCATACGGTCCTTCTTCCCATTCCAGTTGAGTGGATTTTACCCATGCACCAAACGGGCTTTTTTCGTTATGGCAGCTTCCACAAATTTTTGTGCTGCTGTGCAAATCGGTAGCAATTATTTTGTGATTGGGCGATTGCACTTCACCTTTTCGGGAGCTGTATTTTGTTTGTCCGGGTTCAATTACCCAGTTGAAATTATAGGCTGTGTCTCCTTCAATGCCTTTAATCAGGTGGCAAACTTCACAGGAAACCGATTCATTGGCGCGCGATCCTTCCTCAGGTCTCGGAGGAGTTACATCTCCCGCCAGGTAGGCCATTGGAGTATGACAGCCGTTGCACCCATCAACCACATCTTTTAATTCAGGGTTAGCTTCAGCATGAGCCACTGCCAGTTTGAAATATTCAATTTCGTCCCAGTGGTGTGTATATGCCTGCGACATCATTGCCTGGCTCCACTGCTGGTAAAAATCGTTGTGGCATCCCTGGCAATACTCGGGTTTTTGAAAATCTTTATACTTGAAAGCACCTTTTTTGTCGCCTTCCCCCTGGCTGGGCAGCTTAAAGCTGAATACAAACAGCACCAGCAAAATAATGGTACTGAAAATTGAAATTGATACTGCTTTTTTCATGATATGGGTTTTTAAATTTTCTTATTAAAATTAATGCTTTTTAATCTTATTTTTTAATAAAATACACCCAATCTTCAAATTGTTCAGTTGTGTGAAAATGTTATAATTCAGTCTTTTAAGTCTTAATTTAATGTTAATGTCCAATAAAACAGAGACAACCATGCACCTGCCGGGTTTTAATCAGCTGTTTAATTTATTATCAGTCTCCTTAAATCCGCAAGAAATATTTCGGTTACAAATTTGAGCCGTTTTTGTGAAATATTTTATGTTTTATCTCAATTTTCACAAATATTCCGCCCAAAAGG
>NZ_JBSQIC010000137.1:0-5864 GCF_055108615.1 Tangfeifania sp.
CTTGTGGTCAATAAAAACGATGTGGATAAGGTGGTGCAAATTATTTCGGAATACGGTAAAACCCTGAACCCCGGTGATGGGTTGATTTATGTTTCTGATGTTGAAAAGGCGTACCGGGTAAAAACAGGATTGGAAAACGGGTTGTAAAAAATTGAAAAGGTTGCTGCACATCTAATTTTGATTTATGGCAGCCTTTTCTTTACCTTCATAAAATCAGGGTTTGCCAAAAGTAGAATTGAACATTTTCATCGTTAATATACAAACAACATGAAAAAACTAAAATTAGAAATACCGCTTATTTTACCCGAAGTGCCGGACGAAAAAGACCAATGTGTTCAGGAGCTTATCTCACTGCTTCAGGAGCAAAAAGGACTGGAAAAAGTCCACGTTTCAGAGGCTGCAGAAAATGGAGTACCCCAGCTTTGTTTTCACTATGACCCGGAATTGATTTCCATTGACCGGGTACGTTCAATTGCCCGGCAAACAGGGGCGTCCATTACCGAAAAAACCGGGCATAAACTCATCGGCGTAGAAGGCATCCGCCACCCGCGCCATGCACGCAGTGTCGAACGAAACCTACGCGACTTAAACGGTATCATTGAAGCATCGGTTTCTGCCTCCGGAATGGTACGGGCTGAGTTCGACACAAGGCAGATTGATGAAGCAGCAATAGTTGAAGCTTTACGAAAAGAAGGCCTTGGTATAACCGATACTGCCTTAAAAGCCGGGAAATATCTTCGCGGCATCAAAGAAACGGAGAAAGCGCCGAAAGACAAGCAGCCTGAAAAAAAGCCTGAACACGAAGAAAAAGAAGGGGAAGAACATGAACATGCCCATGGCGGCCTTTTTGGTAAAAATACGGAGTTGATTTTCTCCATCATTTGCGGAATATTGCTGGCCATTGGTTTTGGCCTTTCATTCGTGGATGCAGTCCCATCGTGGGTTAGCCTGTCGCTGTATATCGGAGCTTATTTCTTTGGCGGTTTCTACACGGCCAAAGAAGCCATACAAACCGTTGCCAAAGGCGGTTTCGAAATTGACTTTCTTATGCTGGTTGCAGCCATCGGTGCAGCTATACTGGGCGAATGGGCCGAAGGCGCTTTGCTGTTGTTCCTGTTCAGCATGGGCCACGCACTCGAACAATTCGCTATGAACAAAGCCCGAAAATCCATTGCTGCTTTGGCTGAACTTGCCCCCAAAACCGCCTTGCTAAAGAAGAACGGGAAAACAGAAGAGGTAGGCATTGAAAAACTAAGTATCGGCGACGTTATCGTGGTGAAGCCCAACACCAAAATCCCGTCCGATGGCGTTGTGGTGAGCGGCGAAAGCAGCGTGAACCAGGCCCCCATCAAGGGCGAAAGTGTACCGGTGGATAAAATACCGGTAGACGACCCCCAAAAAGATTATTCCAATGAAAAAGACATCCGTGATGAAAACAGGGTTTTTTCAGGCACAATCAATGGTAACAACACGCTGGAAATTAAAGTCACCAGAGAAGCCAGCGACTCTACCCTCTCCCGTTTGGTAAAACTGGTGAATGAAGCCCAAACGCAGAAATCGCCCACCCAGCGGTTTACCGATAAGTTCGAGAAATACTTTGTGCCGTCTGTTTTAGGATTGGTGGTATTATTGCTCGGGGCTTTCGTGGTCATTGACGAAAATTTTAGCGACAGCTTTTACAGGGCGATGGCCGTTCTGGTAGCCGCCAGCCCTTGCGCGCTGGCCATTTCCACACCAAGCGCTGTACTGAGCGGGGTGGCACGTGCAGCCAAAAGCGGGGTGCTTATCAAAGGCGGACGTCCTTTGGAAGACCTGGGTGTTTTAACCGCCCTGGCTTTCGATAAAACCGGAACGCTTACCGAAGGCAAACCAAAACTCACAGAAGTAGTTCCGCTGAACAATACCGATGAAAATGAATTGCTGAAAATGACAATAGCCGTAGAAAACCTGAGCGACCACCCGTTGGCAAAGGCGGTGGTCAGGGACGGCAGAAAACGTTTGGAAGGTAATAGTATTCCCGAAGCCAGAGACCTTGAAGCCGTTTTGGGAAAAGGTATAAAAGCGACATTGGGTGAAGACAAAGTGTATATAGGAAACCTGGAATTATATGAAGCCCTCGATGATAATAAACCTTCGGAGGAAATTACAGAAAAGGTAAAAGCGCTTGAATCTGACGGGAACACCACCATGCTTATTCGCCGGAATGGCGATTATTTGGGTATCATTGCTTTAATGGACACTCCGAGAACGGAGGCAAAAAGCACACTGGAGCAATTAAAGAAAACCGGTATTAAACGGATGGTCATGCTCACGGGCGACAACCAGAAAGTGGCCGATGCCGTGGCCAAAGAAATAGGCCTGACCGATGCCTGGGGCAGCCTGTTGCCCGATGAAAAGGTGGATGCCATAAAAAAACTCAGGAAGAAGGAATCCAAAGTGGCAATGATAGGCGATGGCGTAAATGATGCCCCCGCCATGGCCAACAGCACCGTTGGGATAGCCATGGGTGCTGCCGGTTCGGACGTGGCTCTCGAAACCGCAGATATTGCCCTGATGGGCGACAAACTGGAAATACTTCCCTTTGCCATTGGACTGAGCAGAAAAGCAAAAGGCATCATAAAACAAAACCTTTGGATTAGCCTCGGTATCGTAGCGATACTTATTCCTTCAACCATACTTGGCCTGGCCGGCATTGGCATTGCCGTGTTGATTCACGAAGGGTCAACTCTTGTTGTGGTATTTAATGCATTGAGGTTGTTGGCATATAAAAAATAACCAATGAAATATATTTTCCTGATAGCTGCTTTCAATGCCTTGTTTTTTGCGGTTCTGATTTTACAGAAAAAAAAGGCTTTACATGATAAAATACTGATTTATTGGTTAATTTATTTAGGGTTATACACAGGTATATATGCCTTGTTTTCAAATAAACTATTTACAGATTTTTACCTCCTTTCAGCAAGTTTTATTTCATTACTCTTACTTCACGGGCCATTCTTGTTTTTATATATTTCTGCATTGATTGACCAAAAATTTAGATTTAACAGGAAAAAATTGGTACATTTTATTCCTTTTATCCTATTCAACCTTTATATAGTCATTGCATCCTTTTTACCCGAAATATCGGAACGAATAAGATTAGCCCATGTAGAACGTGAACATGGGGCTCCTTTACTTTTTAATTTATTCCTGATTCTCATAGTTTTATCCGGACCATTCTATTTTATTTTATCCATCCGGCTTTTTAAAAAATTGGATATCAATATTTTCAATAATTTTTCATCGTATGAGAATGTTAACCTCGATTGGCTACGGAAGCTTGTTTATACTTTTGGGGCTGTTTGGACGGTTTTAATGTTTTTTGCCACTGTCCATCATGTTTTCGGGTTGTTCTCATGGGTTTTTTGTACGCATGGCCTTACTCTTTCTTTGTCTGTTTTCATCATCTTAATCGGCTATTTCGGCCTAAAGCAAAAGGAAATTTTTATTCAATATCCTGACAGTAGCATCGAATACGTTACGGAACCGAAGCCGAAATATTCCGGCGTGGTCATGAAAGAGACTGATGCGAAAAAATATGTAAGCAAAATACGAAGTTTTATGAGCAACGAAAAACCCTATTTGGACGCTAACCTTTCACTTCCCGGGTTAGCCGAAAAACTCAATATACCTTCCCATCATCTTTCGCGTGTTATAAATGAACAGTTTAATGTCAACTTCTTCGATTTTGTTAACCAATACAGGGTGGATGAAGTTAAATCAAGGATGGACAATCCCGAATTTGAAAATCTGACCATTTTAGGAATTGCATTCGATTGTGGTTTTAATACGAAATCGGCATTCAACAGGGTATTTAAAAAACTAACCGGGTTCACCCCAAGTGAATATAAGAAGCAACTCTAAAATGGTTATAATCACCCGCACTGGTTATTTTTTACCTGAAGTCCTATATTATGGACTTCAAATTGTTGCTAAATGGGTACTACTTTACAAAGTAGGTCGCACAACATTGTTACCTGTTGTACTTTTGTTCCAGATAATTCAATTAAAAACGTTTAAAACAATTTATTATGAAAACAAAAGGTTTTAATTCAGGAACGGGAAGTCGCGAAAAGCTTCAATCCCTTAAAAGCAATTTACAAACAATCCTCCCGATTGTTCTTGTTTCGTTATTCTTGCTATTCTCTGCATTTCCCGCCTCCGCCCATTGCGACCGCAAAAATGGACCGGTGGCTGTGGCTGCAAAAGAAGCTCTCAAAACCGGTGACTTTAGTAAAGTTGCTATTTGGATTGGCGAAAAGCAGGAAGAAGAGTTGAGGAATAAATTCAGGCAAAGTTTAAGTGTTTACAACAAAGGTGGTGAATCAAAGGAACTGGCAACGGAATATTTTATGAGTAACACGGTCAGGCTGCACCGTGCAGCGGAAAGCATGCCTTTTACAGGATTGAAACCGGCCAGCCCCAATGCCCCGGATATTGCACTAGCAGAAAAAGCCCTTGAAACCGGTGATATTGCCCCCTTACAAACACTTTTCAAAGAGGAATTGGAAAAAGAAACTTCTGAGTGGTTCCAAAATGCTTTGGAGGCTAAAAAGAATAAGAACAAAAGTGTAGAAGCCGGCCGTCAGTGGGTGGACAGTTATGTAAAGTATATCATATATTCTCATAAACTCTACCAAAATATTCAGGCCGGTCCCCCACATGGAGTTGGTGAATAGATTAACTAAACATCTTTTTAATGACTCTTGTTGAAGATATAAAGAACCAATTAAAATCATATAACGTAAAATAAAAGTATCATGGAATTTAAAACACCTGTATCATTAAATAAAGAGCATGAAGAATTACATGCCATGCTCCGGCAAGCCACGCAGCTTTCAGGCAAAACAGGCGAAGCCGCAAAAACAGTTGCTGAATTGATGCATCCGCATTTTGTCAAAGAAGAAGAGTACGCGCTTCCCCCTTTGGGGCTGTTGCCATCTCTTTCATCAGGAAGCCTTTCTGAAGAAATGAAAGAGGTTTTGCAAATGACGGACAAACTGAAATCAGAACTTCCGGAAATGTTGGCAGAACATAAACAAATTGTTGCGGCTTTGGAGGTTTTAGTGCAACATGCAACAGCAGAACATCATCCTGAGGTTGCTGAATTTGCTCAAAAACTTATGCTTCACGCACAAACAGAAGAAGAATTTTCATACCCCACCGCTATATTAATTGGCGAGTTTATTAAACTTAAATTCAAATAAGCAATTGTTTTTCTTATCGCTTTGGGGGCAACTTCTGCAAAAACCGGTGGCTCTAATATTATAAAAACGATTGTGAGAATTACAGTTTGGGGAACCATTGCTATGGCGCTTTCCGCGTTGGTCGGCTATATATTTGGTGTAAATGTTTGATTTTAGGTAAATTTGGATTTTATAAACGTTGAAAATTTTTGTCTCACAATTATTTACCCGAATGGAAAACAATGAAATTGAAAAGAAACTCGAATCAAAAAACGTGAAGCCAACAGCCATGCGAACCCTGGTTTACAAGACACTTGCCGAAACCGGGAAAGCGCTGAGCCTGACGGATTTGGAACAGCGATTTGAAAAAGTGGAGCGTTCAACCATATTTAGGGCGCTTAAAACATTTGAAGACAATTTCATTGTGCATACAGTTGATGATGGTTCAGGCTCAGTGAAGTATGCCGTTTGCGATGATGAATGTACCTGTAATATACATGATTTACACGTTCATTTTTATTGTACGCGTTGTGGCAGGACACGTTGTATGAAAGAACTTCCAATTCCCAACATTAAACTGCCTGAAGGCTACACCTACGATAATGCGCAATTCATCATTAACGGGGTGTGCCCGCGCTG
>NZ_JBSQIC010000138.1:0-5818 GCF_055108615.1 Tangfeifania sp.
TGGGATTTATGATTTGAATTTTGGAAATTTATTGTCATCGTCCCATTATGCCCAATAAAACCGGGTGAGTACTCGAAATGACATTGCATAATTGATTTTTCAAAACCTTCTTTGTCTTTTTCCAATGCACGAAACGGCCGGTGCGGCGATCCATCCCAGATAACAGCAAAAAAAAGCTTTTCTTTTTCCACGCTCTTTCCGATAAAATTCAGCGCCACATCAACAATAATATCTGAAGTAGTACCTTCATATTCTTTAAACTCCGTTATCGCTCATCAGCGGATCGATATCGAAAAAAACTGATTTTAAACATTTTAATTCGATTTATTAATTGTGCAGCCTGTAATGAAAGTTTTGTTTTGTCATAGAGTGAAGAATTCCATGAGTTAATTAATTTATTTGATTACTTCTCCAGTTGATTTTCTGCAGGTTCAAGCCCGGCCAGGTGTTCTTCCAGCACTTTCCTTATTTCGGCAATAATTTCAGGATGTTCTTCGGCAATGTTGTATTTTTCAGCCGGATCGACACTTACATTATAAAGTAGCGGTTGTTCCAGTGCAGTAGGAGCATTTGTTATTTCAATCAGCGGTTTTGTGATTGGATGCGCGGTTTGTGTTCCGTATTCATTCTGAATAATAAAATGCGCTTTGTAGTCTCCTTTTCGCACGGCATACACTTTTTCACCCCGGTAATAAAACACTACTTCGCGTTCCCCTTTTCCAGTTCCTGTGAGCAGCGGCGAAATATCATAGCCGTCATAAACCCGATCATCCGGAAGTTCTGTGCCGGAAAGTGCGCAAAAAGTTGGCAGCAAATCCATAGTGGTGCCCATTTCCATTACCACACCTGGTTTTAGTTTTCCGGGCCACCAAAAAACAGTGGGTTCACGCATACCACCTTCGAAAGTTCCACCTTTAGCTCCACGAAGTAATCCTGAAGAACCACCATGGGTTTTGAAAATGTGCCACGGACCGTTATCAGAAGTAAATACCACCAGCGTATTTTCAGCGATTCCCTCTTCCTCTAACGCTTTGACAATTTGTTCTACCGACCAATCAATCTCCTCCACCACATCACCGTAGATTCCCGCCACTGAGCTGTCTTTAAACTTTTCGGAACGAAAAAGCGGGATATGTGGCAATGAATGGGCGAGGTAAATAAAAAACGGTTCACCGCTCATTTCCTTTATTTTCTGAACGGCTTCTTCGGTGTATCTTTTGGTAATGGTGCGCTGGTCAGCCGGCCGTTCAATGATTTGCTCATCCCGCATCAGCGGCACATTATAAGCCTGAAACTGTTCATTTTCAGCCAGGGTGAAATGATCGGTTTTATCAATTTTGTCCATGTCGTTTGAGTAGGGGATTCCATAGTAACTATCGAACCCATGATCGGTGGGCAGATACGGTGATTTATGTCCCAGGTGCCATTTTCCGATGGCCGCGGTTTGATAACCATTTCCTTTTAACGCCCTGGCAATGGTGATTTCGCTTTGTGGCAGCCCGCCGTTTGAATCCGGAAAAAGGACACGGCGTTTATCGCTGCACATACCTGAACGTATGGGCAACCTGCCGGTTAACAGTCCTGCCCGGCTTGGAGTACAAACCGGTGCGGCCACATAAAAGCTGGTCCATTTTTGGCCTTCTGTCGCCAGTCGGTCGAGGGTAGGTGTTTTAATGGTCGGGTGACCAAAAACTCCCAGATCGCCATAACCGAGGTCGTCGGCAAAAATGACAATGAAATTGGGTTTTGAAGAATTTTCACTTTGGCTGTCAGCAGCCACAGCAGTTTGCTGAATTGTGAATCCCAGGATCAGGATTCCGGTCAGAAGAATCGATTTAATTTTTTTTGCTGTCATATTAAAAAACTGTTTAAAAATGAATATTTGCTTGCTTCATGTATCCACATCAGTAAAGATAATATTTCTTCACTTACTCAATTTTTTCAAGCTCCACCCAAAGCGGGAAAATATTTTTTCCACCGGTTGAATATTGCGGAATCAAGTCACATTCCATATCAGAAAAGTACACATCTTTCATTTCAATTATATCTGTCGGGGTATTTTTATTTTCCTGTCTGAAAATCAATGAATTTGTTTCCAGGAACATTGTCCCTTTTGTATTTAGCAACTCAATAAACCTGAACCGGATATTATACCTGCCCTCTTTAATTTTTACTCTCCAGAAGCCAAACACTTCTTCCTGTGTCCATATTCCGCGGGCACCGCCGGCATCGTTGCGGTTCAGATACACCGGATTTTCCTTTTCACTTCCGACCAATGGTAACTTCCTCGGTTGCCATTATGGCACCTCCGTTATATGTATCACGAACACCCGTGCGCAGCGAAAACCTGCCGGTCATCAAACTGGAGCGGGTAGGAGCACAAACGGGTGAAACGTAAAACTGATTAAACCGGATGCTTTCGCGGGCAAAATTGTCGAGCACAGGAGTTTTTACATGCGGATTTCCGTTGAATCCCAAATCGCCATAACCCTGGTCGTCGGTTATGATGAGGATTACATTGGGTGGTTGATTTTCCTGAGCTAAGGAAAAAACTGAAACTGCCAACAAGAGCAATGTAAGAGAAAGAATAGTTTTACCGGATTTTAACATGATAGTTTGATTTATAATAAATACCGTACTTCAGATAATCCCCTTCCTGGTTGCTTAACTCAGTTCAGAATGGGTTTGATCTGAGACCGGAAGATGTTCTATATTCTAATTCAATATTTTGCTGAAAATATCAAAAATTTAAATACACTTCCATTTTTTGCACGGTAAATCTTTATTTTATCAGTGCCCGTTTTCAATTATTTTCTCCATCAACGTTTTCAGCTCAGCCACTTTCTCCGGATGCCGAAAAAACAGGTTGGTGCTTTCCATTGCATCATCCTTAATATTGTACAACTGACCTTTGGGGCCTTTTTCTTCCGGTGTAAGTTTTGAAGGATGCGTAAATCCTCCGGAACCAAGCCCGTCGATGAATTTCCAGCCGCCACTGCGTATGCCGTAATAGCCTCCCGATGAATGATGAACCATCAACTGACGAACGACTTTTTCAGTTTCACCATTTAATACCGGCAAAAAACTGAAGCTGTCTTCGCCTTGGTTGTCAGCAAGAACTTGTCCTGTGAGGTCGGACAATGTGGCAAAAATATCGGTGAGGCTGATAAGTTGATTGCAGGTTGCCGCTTCTTTTATTTTTGCTGGCCACGAAATAATGAGCGGTACCCGGTGTCCGCCATCCCACACATCTCCTTTTTGTCCCTTACGACCCTGGTTGGAGTCGTGAGCATACAGCTCAATCTCTTCCTGTGGCCAGTAACCGCCATTGTCGCTAGAAAAAACCAGCATCGTGTTTTCTTCAATCCCGTTGCGGACCAGCGCGTTTTTTATTTGAGCAACCGCATCGTCTATATTAAAAATAAAATCACCGTATAATCCAACTGACGATTTTCCCTTGAATTCTTCCGTGGGCATCCAGGGAGTGTGCGGCCCGGTTAAAGGAAGGTATAAAAAAAATGGTTGTTTCTTATTATCAGTGGCTTGTTTTTCAATAAATTTAATACGTTCATCAACTATTTCTAAAAAACAATCTTCAACACGGAAAGAACTTGACATTTCACCTTCTCTCCACCACACACCTTTTTTCCAATAGACTGCCTCGTCATTGCTGTGTTTTTTGTCCCAGGCATATTTTGTATTTTCCAGCCTTCTTGGATAATGGTCGGTGGTTAAAATCATCTCAGAATCAATTGCCTGGTGATTACGCAAAAATACGTATGGCGGAATGTCAAGTGAAGCAGTATGAATAAACGAGTAATCAAATCCATAATCATTGGGACCGCAGGTCACTTTTTTGCTGAAATCTACATTGGAGTAACCCGTTTTCGAATCCATCCGCGGCTCGTTCCCGTCTTTGGTTTGCCACCCAACACCGAGGTGCCACTTTCCGATACAGGCCGTGGCATAACCACTCCTTTTCAGCAATGATGCCAGGGTTTCCCTCTCCTTCTCAATCACCGGGCCGGTAAATCCGCCAATTCCTCCGGCAGCTTTTTCCGAACGGAAAGCATACCTTCCGGTAAGGAGACCGTAGCGTGATGGCGTACAGACCGATGCACTGGCATGGGCTTCGGTAAATGTAATTCCTTCAGCCATTAATTTATCGATGGCCGGTGTTTCTGTCCGGGCAAAAGGATTCAATCCACTTACATCTCCATACCCCATATCGTCGGCAAAAATGATAATGATATTGGGTTTCGAAAGTTGATCCTTTGAATCTTTTGATGCCAGTGCATCATCGGATAGCCATAATTCAAATAGAAAAAGTCCGGCGAGAAAAAATAATTTCGTATTAAAAAGCTTCATTTCAGTTGGTTTCTTATTGTTCGATTTCTGATCAAAAATAGCAAAAACAAGTTCAGTAAAAAATTATGAAAATGGTAATCTTTCTGCATTTTCTTAAACCATAAATAATGAATGTGAGTGGGTTTTGAAATTGTAAATCTAAAATTTACAGCACGGTTCAAAGCATTCATTTTTTTTCACCGGTGCTTTCCCTGAAAGGATTCCTTCGGAAAGCCCGGTGGTTATCTGTCTCAGCATTTTTTGTGGCTTTAGCATTTAACTACTTTAATGGCTGAAGCCCTTTAGTTTTTGGCGGCCTCTATTCACCGGGCTGAAGCCGCGGTGTAAAAAAGAGGCTGCCCAGCGTGTCTTACCCTGTTACGTTTTAGGCCGTCCTGTTGGCTGTGTACCTTGTCCTGTTAACAAAAGTGGCTTCCAGTAGGCATTTTCCCTTTTCCTGTTAAACAGGAAGCCGGATTTTACCTGCAGGACAAACAAACCATCCAACAGGAAACGCAAAAACACTAACTCAAACAGCAAAAAAATGTAACAGGGCAGCAAAAGTACCAATTGCATGGAATTTGAGGTAACAGGACAGATAAAGAGAGTAACAAAGATTCTTTTCTGCGTTACTCCCTTTTGTCAATTCTATGGTTTTATATCTTCACGAAATAGAAGTAAAAACCCCAGCAATAACCCCACTGAAAATAATGTGGTAATTCCCCATATCGCATCCCAGTTGTAACCGGCCACAGTTAGATAATGGTCAATTAAACGAGCACACAAAAAGTTGCCCACCAGCAATCCGGCACCAAAAGTAACCAGAAAGATGAATCCCTGGGCTTGTGATTTTAAATGGGTAGGTGCTTTTTTGTTGATGTAAATCTGGCCGCCTACATAGAAAAACCCGAAAATAAGTCCGTGAATTAAAATACCGATGTAGTACATCCAGGGCTGTGTAACCATGCCACCAACATAAAAAGAAAGGTAGCGAATGGATAATGCAACCAGCCCTAGTACCATTGTTTTTCGTAATCCGAACTTTCTAATTGACAGCGGCACCAATAGTAAAAATCCCATTTCGGCCAGCACACCCCAGTTGATGGTAATGGAAATATATTTGATGTTGATATTCAGTAAAAACTCAGAAAAATAAGAGTAATACATAGCAAAGGGAATCATGGAGAGAAACGAAAAGATGATAAAGGCGGTAAAATTCCGGTCTTTCATCAGCTGAAGGGTTCCCAATCCAAAAGCCTCGGCAAGTGTGGCTTTTATTCCCTTTGCCAGTGGCGGAGTATCGGGCAACGACAGGTCTAGAAAAACTGCCACAAAACTCACCCCGGCTCCGCAGTAAAAAGGAATATGTGTTCCGTCAAAGTCGATGTTCAACAATTTTATGAAGATTAAACTGAATACCCCTGATGCTACCCATCCGATGGAACCAAAAACCCGTACTTTAGGAAAAGAT
>NZ_JBSQIC010000139.1:0-5818 GCF_055108615.1 Tangfeifania sp.
CTGCATCAAAAGAAACAGTTGAAAAAGGCCTGCATTATTTTAAAATGAATGGCCGCGCTGTATATGAAACAGGTACCGAGGTGTTACCCAAAGCGATCAATCAAGTGCTAAATGATACTGGTTTAGCTATTGATGACATTGATTATATGATTCCTCATCAGCCATCCATTAAAATATTGCAAAAAACCGCTGAAATAATTGGTTTACCATGGAAAAAAGTGATGACAAATATGGATAAATATGCCAATACAAGTGGCGGCACAATACCCATTTTGCTTGATGAAACTAACCGATCAGGCAAACTCAAAAAAGGTAACACAATTTTATTTGCAGCCGTAGGTTCCGGTTGGACTTATGGTGCTTCAATCTTAAAATGGTCATAAAAAATATTTATTTTTATTAAAAAATTAGCATTATGATTTTAATTACAGGTGCTTCAAGAGGAATAGGTCAGTTTTTATTTGAAAAATACATAGAGGAATCTAAAGAGAAAGTAATGGGTACATATTTTAATTCAACGCCCAGTAAATACACCTCAGCGTATTTAAAAATGGACGTAACAGATTTTGAACAGGTAGAAGAAACGATTAGTTCTATAAGAGAAAAACTTAATCAAGTTACTCTTATTAACTGTGCTGGAATTACTTATAACTCTTTTACTCATAAAAGCGAACCTGATAAATGGCGTAATGTATTAAGTACAAATTTATTTGGCACATATAATTTGATTAGAACTTTATTACCCATTATGAGGGAGGATAATTTTGGTAGAATTATTAATTTCTCTTCAGTTGTTGCCTCTAACCCCACGCCAGGCGTTAGCGCATATGCCTCATCGAAATCTGCACTTTGGGGTTTCACTAAATCTGTTGCTATTGAAAATGCATCAAAGAATATCACAATTAATAATATTAATATGGGGTATTCCGAGTTAGGTATGATAAGTGAAGTACCCGAAAAATTTCTTAAATCTATTATTCAGCAAATTCCAATAGGCAAATTATGCCCACGTGAAGATATTTTTTCAACGGTAGATTTTTTGAGAAAAAATAGTTACATAACAGGCACTTCAATTGATTTAAATGGAGGAATGATATGACGGAAATTAACCTTGGAAAATTCAACTATCCTAAAGATATTGATGTGCAACGCAGCCTATTTGTTGAATGCTTTCCTGAAAACATAGGGACTCCTGTTGAAACGGTAGAACACTACAAATGGAAATTCAAATCATTTCCCACAAATGACAAAACAAAGGCTTATGAATATGTCGCAAAGTTGAACGGGGAAATGATTGGTTATTATGCATCAATTCCTTACCAATACTTCATCAAAGATAAATTTGTTCACGTAGCTATGGTTTGCGATGTCATGACTAGTGTTAAAGCACGTGGAAAAGGAGTTTTTACAAAACTTGGTCAATACTCTACGGATCAGTTTAAAAAAGAAGGGCTTGCTTTTTCAACAGGCTATCCCATTCGCCCGGAAGTAATTCCGGGACACAAAAAAGCAGGCTGGAATTTCCCATTTCAAATCCCAATGTATGGTAAATTTTTAAAATTCAACGCCTTCTTAGAAACAAGAAATAAATCTTGGTTAATACCTATTGCAAATTTTACAATCAAAATCTATAATGGTTTTTTGAAGCTTTTTATCAAACCCTCAAAAACGGTTATTGTTGAAAGATATAAATCTCAAAAAATTGATGATATTAAAGGGCTTTCTGACTTTCTTGAAAAATGGAAAAGCGAAAATCCAATAGCTTTAAATAAAAATATTAAATTCCTTAAATGGCGTTTAGGTGCACCTGAAAAAAGTTATGAAATAATTGTTTTAAGAGCAAAATCCAACAAACAAGTTTTAGCATATTCTATTGCGCGTTCGGTACAAAAAGAAGGTGTTCCTTGCTATGGCGTTTTAGACTTTAGTTTCATTATTAAATCACAAATACATTCTAAGCGGCTTTTAAACGAAATTGAGAAATCTGCCAAACTTCATAAAGCAGAATTAATTTTAATGATGATGTTACGCCACAAAGCTAAAACATATCGTGTCAATTCCTCCGGGTTCTTCAAAACACCTTTTCCGTTCTCGTTCATAATAAACCAGTTTGAAGACACATTGGATGCGAAATTTTTAAAAAATGAAAAAAACTGGAATTTGATGTGGATTGACTCTGATGATTTGTAATCCATGAACATCCTCACTTTCGACATAGAGGAATGGTTTCATATTTTGGTTAATCATTCCACCAAAACATTAAACGAGTGGAAAAATTACGAAGTGCGCATCCACCAAAACATGGAGCGTATTTTCAATATTCTGGAACGCACCAATACCAAAGCCACTTTTTTCTGCCTGGGCTGGATTGCTGAAACTTAACCCGGTACTCTTATGTATCTGAACAGGACAGCAATTGTAAACTTGTACTAGAATGAACCCTGGAAAAATAAATATTCCAAATCCGCAAGGCGATTCAATGGGTGCGTCGCTACGTTCGTTACTTGATGTGTTGTTTGATAAAGAGAATATTTAGACTACTTTTGTGCATAGAATGGAAATCATTTTCAACATAGCAGATTACTTGCCTTCAACAATAACCACACGCAAGGCGATGGAAGAAATCAGGCAAAAGCTGAATATTTCTGACTGCAAAATGGTTGCTTTCAATTTTGCAAAAATTGACTTCATTTCGAGGGCTTTTGCTGATGAATTGCTGCATTTTATTGAAAAAAACAACATCAAAGCTCAATTTACAAACACCAATACTACTGTGAAACAGTTACTTGATACGGTTAATAAAAACCGTAAACAACGGAACAACGGTTTTCACAATATTGCTGTTACACATTTTCAGGAAAGGAAACAATTGGATCAACTATTATCACTTATATAGTCTTTTCATTCAATGTTCTCTCTTGCAGCCTTTTATATAATCATACAGGAAGCAATCCAAAAATTTCTTAATGAACATCCTCACTTTCGACATTGAAGAATGGTTCCACATACTCGATAATGAATCCACCAAAACCATCAATGAGTGGAAAAATTATGAAGTACGTATCCACCAAAACATGGAGCGCATTTTTAATATTCTGGAACACACCAACACCAAAGCCACCTTTTTTTGTCTGGGCTGGATTGCTGAAACTTACCCCGAGGTAGTTAATGAAATTGTATCGCGCGGTTACGAAGTTGGCACCCACACCCGCATGCACCAACTGGTGTACGAGCAAACCCCGGCAGAATTTGAGAAAGATATAGAGTATTCCATAAAAACACTGGAAAACATCACCGGGCAAAAAGTAAAATACTTCCGTGCCCCCGGCTTCTCCATTACCGAAAATGAAAAATGGGCTTTCGAATTACTCGTCAAATACGGCATCGAGGTAGATTGCTCCGTCTTCCCCGCTCCTCGCGCCCACGGCGGTTTCCCATCGTACAAACAACCGATCCCGTCCATTTTAAAATACAATGGCATTGAATTAAAGGAATTGCCCATTAATTATTCAACCATTGCCGGCAAATCCATAATTTATAGCGGCGGCGGTTATTTCCGCCTTTTTCCCTACCCGCTCATCAAAAAATGGACAAAGCAATCAGACTACGTCATGAGCTACCTTCACCCCAGGGATTTTGATGCAGAACAACCTGTAATTAATGAATTATCAGCATTCCGTAAATTCAAATCGTATGTGGGTTTAAAAGGGGCCGAAAAGAAATTAAACAAATGGCTCATCGATTTTGAGTTTGTGGATATACAATCTGCGGTTAAACAGAACGATTGGGATAAGGTGCCGGTGGTTGAATTATAGAGGTGGAACATGCGATTTGAAAACGCTCCTGTCTGCCTAATCGAGACAGGCAGGCATTTAAACATCATTGAACGAATAAAATAGGTTACAGTTACCTTTCAGTCCCGGTGAACACTATATTAACTACAAGTCCATTCATAATTATGCGCAAAACAATCATACTTCTTTCAACAATTTCATTTTTAACCATAATCGCAACAGCTCAAAATCAATTTTCAGCCAAAATTGAGAACAGTGCATTTGCTGTTACCGGCGATGAAATGCCTTTTTGGTTTTGGGCCAATCAACATGGGAAAATTTTACATTTCAATACCCTGTTAAACTTTTCAGATATTAGCATCGGCCAATCATATAATAAAGATACAACATCGGCCATCTCTTTTGCCTGGGGAGGAAATTTTGTGGCTGCTTTTGGCGAAGAAAATTACTTTCATATAAACAGGGCTTTTGCTGGTGTTTCCTGGAAAGGCTGGGAATTAAAAGGCGGTATGTTTTATGATTCTGTTCGTTACGGTGGCCTCTCTACAACCAACGGCAACCTTGCCCGCAGCGGCAATGCACGGCCCTGGCCCATGCTTCGCCTTTCAACATCGGGTTATAAACCGGTTCCTTATACGCAAAACGGGCTCAGTTTTAAGGCAGAGTACGATGAGGGCATCCTGAATGACAACCGGTTTGTGAAAAAAGCGCATCTGCATCATAAGTCATTGTACTTGAAAGTAGAACCAGACCCTACGTGGAAAATCTATACCGGATTCGAACATTTTGTAATGTGGGGGGGCACTTCTCAGAATGAACGAATCGGGGAAATGCCCTCCGGGTTTAAGGATTACTTGCAATATGTACTGGCGGTCTCCGGGGATGAAGATTTTCCGGGCATGGATCAACTCAACGTTGCAGGGGACCAGTTCGGCACCTACCAGCTGGAAATTGTTAAGCAGTTTTCAACCCTCAATGCCACTTTTTACCTGAGCCATCCGTTTGAGGATTATTCGGGTATCAACTGGCGCAACTGGCCGGATAATCTGCTGGGCATACATCTCAATTTCAATGAAAAACAAAAATGGATTACTGATATTGTTTATGAATATACAAACACCCGCCAGCAAAGTATCCGCGATTCATTCTACGTTTTCAGGGAAGAATCCGAGAGTTGGGTGAGGCAGGAAAACGATAACTATTTTACACATGGTTTGTATCAGTCAGGTTTTACCTACCATCAAATGGTAATAGGCTCACCGTTATTTTTCCCGGTTCAGCTGGATGAAAAAGGAAAACCTACGGGTTTCAGGGCAATTCAATCCACCCGTTTTTATGCCCATCATCTGGGCATTAAAGGGTTTCTCACAGAATACCTCCGGTGGAAAGGGTTGCTCACCTGGATACATCGTTTCGGTTCGTATTGTATTCCTTACGAACCGTTGCAAAAACAATTGTCAGGTTTGTTTGAATTGCAGTATATGAATCCCGCTTTCCCCGTCGAGTTGGGTTTATCTGCCGGTGCTGATGCCGGAAACTCCATAAACAACAATCTGGGCTTAAGATTTCGGGTAAGTAAAAAATGGTAAACCCGTTGCCACTCATTCTTGTGTACATTTGTAATGTGTACCTCAGCCATTGGCTGAAAAAAGTGGTAGTAAAAAATGGAAGCAGGAAAGGATGGTATCCCTTTTCACCACAGGGATGCCATTGTGTAACATCTTTTCACTGTCTCACATCTCACAGTCTCACAGTCTCCCCGCTACCGCACGATTGTATCGCGTGGTTTAGCCGCAGGTTAAAATATAACGCCGGGTTTGCACTAAGGATTCTTTTTATTGTTCTTGTGCTGCAACCGGCAGCAAAGTAGCAACTTGTTTCATTTCCCCCGTGAAATTTCCTGTATATTTCACAGGGCCTCTTTTGGAACAAAAGAAAAGCCATGAAATCATTGGATAACTGACAATAAGTTCCATCACGAATTCAATCAAAAACAAAAAGACGGCATCACCTTCGAATCGGAG
>NZ_JBSQIC010000140.1:0-5779 GCF_055108615.1 Tangfeifania sp.
TGTAATTTCCATAGCTTTCATTTTTGTTTTTGTACCGATGCCGCGATAAATGCAGGTTCGGCAGTTGATTGTTTTTCAGTTCCGTCCAGCAGTTCAAAAACGGCTCAGAATATACTTTGTGGCGTGATATCCCAAGGGAATTAAAAATTCCGGTTTTACAATTTCAATTTCCTGTTCCATGTATTTGCCGCATAATTCAATTTCATCGCTTTTGGGTTTCCGGTTTTTGGGGAGCCTGCATTTTATCAGGTTGGTCATATAAACCTCATTTTTGTTCAGGCTACCGTAATTTCTTTATGCAGGTAAACATCCTGAATGAGATTTAACAGTTTAACTCCCTCTTCCATGGGGCGCTGGAAAGCTTTTCTGCCTGATATAAGTCCTGTGCCTCCGGCACGTTTGTTGATAACAGCCGTACGAGCTGCCAGTGAAAAGTCATCAGCTCCCGATGAGGCTCCCCCGGAATTGATTAACCCGATTTTCCCCATGTAGCAGTTGGCCACCTGGTAGCGGCAAAGGTCAATCGGATGTTCCGAAGTTAGTTTATTGTACATATCGGGGTGGGTTTTGCCAAACTTAAGGGCAGTAAAACCTCCGTTGGTTTCGGGTAGTTTTTGTTTAATCAGGTCGGCTTTAATCGTAACACCCAGGTGATTGGCCTGTCCGGTAAGGTCGGCAGCAGTATGATAATCTTTTTCTTTGGTTTTGAAACTGTTGTTTCGGGTATAGCACCATAAAACCGTTGCCATTCCCAGTTCATGGGCCCGCTCGAAAGCATCAGCCACTTCAATAATCTGGCGGTTCGATTCCTGCGAACCAAAATAGATGGTGGCTCCCACGGCTGTAGCGCCAAGATTCCAGGCTTCCTCCACGCTTCCAAACATTATTTGGTCGTATTTATTGGGATAGGTGAGCAGCTCGTTGTGATTTATTTTCACAATAAAAGGAATTTTGTGTGCATATTTTCGGGCATGCAAAGACAGGCCGCCAAAAGTTGTTACCACCCCGTTGCATCCGCCTTCAATGGCCAGTTTAATAATGTTTTCCGGATCAAAATAATCAGGATTTGGTGCAAACGAACTGCCTGCCGTATGCTCAATTCCCTGATCGACTGGCAGAATAGACAAATAACCGGTGCCCGAAAGCCTCCCGTGGTGATAAAGGGAAGACAAACTTTTTAATACCTGCACATTCCGGTCGGAAATGCCAAAAACGTTATCGATTGCCGAGGGGCCCGGAAGGGTTAATCGCTCTTTCGGAATACACGTTGCTTTGTAAGTTAACAGGTTTTCTGCTTCACTACCTAAATATTTTTCAATCTGTTCCATACTGTTTATTGAATTTTTCATCTTATAAAATACTTTCTCTTTATTTTGAAAACCGCCCGTCATCTATTGAATCAGGAAGTTTGCTCAGATTTATTTCCAGCCAGCCGGTTCTCACTTTTTCTTTTAATCAAATCCTTAAAGGTAAAAAATTTATCCGACAAGATTTTCTACGTTTAATGATTTGCCTGGGGACTTTAACGTTAGGTGAAGTGTATTTTAAGTAGTCGTTTTTTTGATAACCCTATTTATACAGGTTGTGTGCATTTTCCACTTTAACTGCATTAACAACTTATTAACAATTTTTAATTTAACCCATTAAAATACCTTTTTTGTCTTAATAGATGTCATGAACATTGCTAAAACAGGAAACAGAAAAAATGAAAAAATTAATAGCACTTGCATTTATTATATTTAGCTTGTCCTTTATAACAAGAGCTGAAAATGATGATCCTCCTCCCGGAACCGATGACGACAGAAAATCTGCACGCATCAGTGGTGTGGTTATTCATGAAGAAACAAATGACCCGCTGGAATTTGCAAATATTGCGGTTTACAGTAAAGCCGATTCGTTCCTTGTTACAGGAGGAATAACCAACGAAAATGGCGAGTTTGAAATTTCGAACCTTCATCAGGGTGAGTTTTTTCTTGAAGCCCAATTTATTGATTTTGAGAAGTCGAAAGTAAACGATATTGTAATTGACGAAAACAATAAATCGGTTGATTTGGGGCGAATTGAAGTAAGCCCTTCGTCGGTGGCAATAGGTGATGTGGATGTAGTAGCCGATAAAGCTCCCGTGGAATTTAAACTCGACAAAAAAGTGGTGAATGTAAGCCAGGACATCAGTGCCATTGGCGGTACTGCAGTAGATGTGCTGGAAAATACTCCTTCCGTTCAGGTGGATATCGAAGGCAATGTCTCAGTAAGATGGTCTTCAAATTTCACAGTACTTATCGACGGCCGCCCAAGTGTGTTGAGTGGGAGTGAGGCGCTGTGTTAAATTCCCTCTTCGGCTATCGAGGGCATAATTTTAAATCGGATGAAAGAGGTGACCGCGGCGGTGGCGGAGGAATGGACTTTGGTGGCGGCGGTGAGTACTAAGCTACTCCTGTTTCTCCACCTTCCATTTAATCGTAACTTTTTTAGTGCCCCATTTTTTGGCGCGTTTTTCGTTGACTCCCATGTAGATATCGATTTTTTGCTCCCAGCGTTTGTTCATTTTATCGAGCACCCTGAATTTTCCGGGTAGTCCCTCTATTTTAACAAGCTGGTTGTGTGTCAGTCCCTGTTCGATTAAATCGCGCGAAACGGCAATGACTTTCATTCCCGGCTTGAGCGTGTCACCCCATGCGCCAATATTCGGATGGTTTCGGTGGGTTTGTCCAGGCAAAGAATTGTAGGCAGAGACAATCACTTCCAGCTCTTTTGTTTCGGTTTTTTTACATGTTGTGAAAATGATCGGCAAAAACAGAAACCAAAGTAATGCAACAGAAAAACTTTTTATTTTATCTTGAAATGTATTCATGAAATGAAAGCTGATTACGAAATTATTCCTAAGTCCCTTCGGTAAAAAATATAATTATTTCGAACAATCGTCTTTCTCAATATAACGATTGATCTGAGCAGGATGTTCGGAATTTGAAAGGAAGTCTTTTTAGTTTGGCTGTTTTTCGAGGTATTCAGCAGCGACCTCCACTTCTTTGAACCAGTCTTCACCATATTTGTGTATGAGTGGTTCTTTCAGGAATTTATAAAGCGGAACTTGCAGTGCTTCCCCGCAGGCCAGTCCGGGTTTGCAAATGTCCAGTTCTTCGTAATTAACTGCGTCGAAACGTTTGTATTCGGTAATCCGGATGGGGAAAAGATGGCACGATACCGGTTTGCGGGAAGTAATCTCTCCTTCAAAAAATGCTTTTTCAATACCACACTTCAGGATTCCTTTTTCATCGTAAAAGGTGTAAGCGCATTGTTTTTTATCCACCAGCGGCGTTACAATATCCCCATCGCTGTCAATAACCGAGAAACCTTGTTTTTTTACCGCATCCTGATGTTTTTTGGGCAGGTACTTTTTGAATTTGGGATAATCCCGCTTAATAATTTCAGCTTCTTCCCGTGTTAGGGGCGCACCCGAATCGCCTTCAACGCAGCAGGCTCCTTTGCATTTCAGCAAGTCGCATACGAATTTTTTTTCAAAAACATCGCGGCTGATTATGGTGCGTCCGATTTCTATCACGAAATAAGATTTTTGCCGGTCATTTCTTTGGGAATTTCCAATCCCATATCGGCAAGCAATGTTGGTGCAACATCGGCCAGTATGCCGTCTTCCAGTTTCACGTTGGTTTTATCGTTGCTCACAAAAATGCAGGGCACCGGATTCAGTGAGTGGGCCGTGTTTGCCGAACCGTCAGGGTTTACGGCGTTGTCAGCATTTCCGTGGTCGGCAATTATAAGTACATTGTAATCGCCTTCAAGCGCTGCTTCCACCACTTCTTTGGCGCACTGGTCAACTGCTTCAATAGCTTTGTAAATGGCTTCATAAACGCCGGTGTGGCCAACCATATCGCCATTGGCAAAATTGAGGCAGACAAAATCGGCCTCTTTGTTTTTGAGCTTTGGCACAATGGCATCTTTTATTTTTGGTGCCGACATTTCGGGCTGCAAGTCGTAGGTTGGTACCCGTGGCGACTGAATCATGATGCGCTCTTCTCCATCGAATGGTTCTTCGCGCCCACCGCTGAAAAAGAAAGTTACGTGTGCATATTTTTCCGTTTCGGCAATTCTTATCTGTTTCAATCCTGCTTTTGAAACGATTTCACCCATGGTATTTACCACGTTTTCTTTGTCGAAAATAACATTGATGTTTTTAAAATCGGCTTTGTAATTGGTCATGGTGTACCACTTCAAATCCATGGTTTTCATGCCGTAATCGGGCAAGTCTTCCTGGGTGAAAGCAATGGTAGTCTGGCGCAGACGGTCAGTACGGAAGTTAAAACAAATTACCACGTCGCCTTCTTCGATGGTTGCCCGTGGTTCACCGTTTTCATCCACCATCACAATTGGTTTCATAAATTCGTCGGTCACCTCGTTGTCGTATGATTCCTGAACTGCTTTCAGTATATCGGTTGCTTTTTCGCCTTTCCCTTTGGTGTAAAGGTCGTAGGCCAGTTTCATACGGTCCCAGTTTTTATCGCGGTCCATTCCAAAGTAACGGCCAATGAGCGAAGCAAATTTTGCATTGGTGGGTTTCAGTGCTTCCAAATCATTTTTTATGAAACCGTAACCCGAGCGGGGATCGGTGTCGCGGCCGTCAGTCAATCCGTGGATGAAAATATCTTCCAGCCCCATGTCGGTAGCTATTTGTGCCAGTGCCACCATGTGCGAGCTCAGTGCATGCACTCCGCCGGGGCCAATCAACCCGATGAGGTGAACCTTTTTATTGTTTTCTTTAGCGTAGTTGTATGCTTCAACAATTTGCGGATTTTCCCAAAGCGATTTATCTTTTATGGCTTTCGAAATTTTCACCATGTCCTGGTAAAGCACCCGGCCTGCGCCAATGTTGAGGTGCCCCACTTCGGAGTTTCCCATTTGTCCATCGGGTAATCCTACATTTTCGCCCGAAGCCAGTAGTTGTGAATGCGGGTATTTTTCGAGCAGTGAATCCATAAATGGAGTGGGGGCCTGAGAAACTATATCGCGTTCAGTACCATCGCCAATTCCCCATCCGTCAAGGATCATTAAAATTGTTTTCTTTATGTCAGCCATATCATTTTATTTTAATTGTTTTTAATTCGAACAGACAAAAGTATCTTTTTTTGAATTAATTATGAAATATCTGCCAATTTGCTGAAAGTGATTTAACAAATTCTTGATCGTCCGGGAGGTTTTTAAATCAGGAGTAAAAAAACAAGATGATGTTTCCGGTAAAATAGATGATAATTATTGACAGGCTTTTCCTGCCAATTTTCCCAAAACCTTCTTTCTCCCTGTAAATTTCACAAATAAAAAAAGCTGCCTTTTGACGGGCAGCTTTTCAAATACTATTATCTATTCTGAACTATTAATAAAATTTTGCTCTCTGGTCTTCAATTTCCGCTATTTCGCGATGAGCGTTGTAGGCTTGTGACTGGGCCCTGAACGTTAAATTCTGAGCCAGCTGCAATTGTTCACTTTCAACATCATGGTTGGTTCCTTCGGTAACAGAAGTTACCTGAATGATGTAAACACCATTATTGCCTGCAACAGGTTTTGAAATCTGATCGGTATCGAGCGTTGTTGCAGTTCCGATAACGGCAGGTTCCATTCCAACACCCGGTATTTGCACAGCGTTGAAGTTGATATTGCTTGCGCTTTCGATGGTTGCATCGAGTTCGCTTGCTATGGCTGTCAAATCAGTTTTTCCTTCCATGGCAGCATTGGCTTTTTCAATTAAGAATTCGGCTTTCTTCTCTCTCAT
>NZ_JBSQIC010000141.1:0-5224 GCF_055108615.1 Tangfeifania sp.
AATTCACAATAATCTTTGCAATCTCGTTTTCAGTCATAATTTGATATTTTTTTCTCTCTTGGCGGCTTAGCGACTTTGCGCGATTTTTTCTTCAGGCACTCCGGTCTCATAAGGATTATTTGGGTCGTTGCTCCATTCAAACCAACCACCGTCGTAAACAGAAACACGCGGCCAGCCCATCAGCCAGGCATTAAACCATGCTTCACTTCCGCGCCAACCCGTACCACAGTAGAAGGCCAAATGTTTATCGGGTGTAATGCCATTCTTTTCCCAAATTTCTGCAATTTCATGAAACTCGCGCGTGGTGTGGTCAACATTACGGTAATTTTCCATGTGATAGGCATCGGAGCCGCAATCGGCAAATACGGCTCCGGGAATACGACCCTTTGCCTCGATATAGTTATAGCCACTCACTTCACCAATGTATTCAAGCCAACTACGCACGCAAACCAGTTCGGCTTTGGGTGAGGCCAGCATCTCTTTTGCTTCGGGCGTATCGACAGCCAGTTCAGGTTTTTGCGGAATAGAAACACCAAAATCGGTCACTTGTTTTTTGGGTTCATCGATAAATGAAGTTTCAAAACCGGCATCCTGCCACGACTGAAAACCGCCATTTAATATCCTGACATCTTTCACTCCTGCGTACATCATGATAAATGCATTGCGGATGGCGCCAATGTCGCCCGCAGCGCTGCCCGGAAATTCGTCGTCGTTGTCGGGGTTCATGTATTTTCCATATAAAACCACGGTGGTGTTAGCAGTAATTCCAAGTTCTTCCAGTGCTTTTTTCAATTCTTTCGGTGAACGGCGGTTCCAGGTTTCTTCCGATTCCAAATCATTGGTATTAATATCGATGGCCCCGGGAATGTGGCCGCTCAGGTAAGCATCGCGATTGCGGTAGTGAGCGTGAGCAATTACAAATTTATTATTATGGTATTCGGCCGGTCTTCTTTCTGAAATCAAATTATTCACCCATTCAGGCGAAACGAGGTTTTTGTACCGTTCAAGTTTCTGCATGGGTAAATCTGGGTTAGCAGCCCATTCATTTACAAATTGATTATAGACAGAAACTTTTGAATAGCCAGATTTTATAAATCGTTCTGCTACTTTATTGCTATCTTCAACAGAGTACCCATAAACGACAATTTCATTTTTGGGCAGAATGCCCTTATGCCGAACTATTTCAATCCAATCTATATAATTCAGCCATTTAGCCGGAAGGCTTTTTGCCCCGGCAATGTGGCCACCGCGTTTTTCTCCATTGAGTTGCCAACCATTGTAAGCATCAACAGTCCGAACATCGATAACTTTTACATTTTTAAATTGAATAAGTCCTTTTAATTCTGCTGTATTTTTTTCAATAAACATATTAATATTTGTATTTCATTATAATCACTATCAATCTTTCACCACCTGCACACCTTTCCAAAAGGCCACCCGTTTTTTAATGCTTTTTGCCAATTCTGACGGCTCGGGGTAGTACCAGGCAGCATCAGAATTTAGTTTTCCATCCACCTCAACAGTATAATATGATGCAGTTCCCTTCCAGTGGCATACTGTTTGGGTTTTACTTTCTTTCAAAAACTCCTTTTTAACTGATTCTACCGGAAAATAGGCATTTCCCTCCACGTTGACAATGTCGTTACTTTCGGCTATCACTTTGCCGTTCCATATTGCTTTCATAATATACTAAAATTAATCGTTTCCAACGGCAGTGCCCAAAAGAACCTCAGTCTATGTCAGGAAATGTTCATTTTTTATGTTCGAAGATAAACCTCTTAACTGTAACAGATTTTCATTTGCTATCATTTGCCGTATTTTTTCTATTTGATATTTTGAGATAACAGTCGTGTATTTTTTTTAACCTGACATTAACCTGTCAAATTTTCAAAAAAATTAACTTCCCTTTTCAAAATTTTTCAACCCTTTATTCAGGAAATCAATGTATCCTTCAATGCTTGTATTATATCCTTTTGGTTTTGCCAGCATTTGTCCGTCATGGCCAATCAGCACATAAAAGGGTTGGGCATTTGTCTTAAAATGTGTGGCCTGAAAATCGCTCCATTTATTGCCAATGGTTTTCACCTTGCGATTGGTTGTTTCAGAAATATATTGCTCTTTCTCAGGCAGAATTGTTTTGTCATCCACATAAAGAGAAATCAACACGTAATCGTTTCTAAGCAGCGATAGAACGTTTTTATCACTCCAGACATTATCTTCCATTTTGCGGCAGTTTACACAGCTCCATCCGGTAAAATCGAGTATAACCGGTTTGTTAACCTTTTGGGCATAAGCCATTCCTTTCTTGTAATCGTGAAAACAATTGAGTCCGAAAGGGCAATGGAATTCATTATCGGCAATTTTAGCCACATTAGTTGTTTGTTCTGAATTATTTGTAACGGAGGTTGATGCATTTTGCAGACTCCACCCTTCATTGTAAAACGAAGGAGGAGGGAACCCACTTATCAGTTTTAGCGGTGCACCCCACATTCCCGGAATCATATAAACTACCAGGCCAAAAACGAGTATGCTACCGACCAGACCTTGAATGGAAGTTTTCTTTTGTTCGCTGTCGTGTGGCAGGCGAATCTTTCCCAGCAGGTAAAACCCAAGCAAACTGAAAATCACTATCCAAAGCGCTATAAACACTTCGCGCGTAAGAATTCCCCAGTGGTAAGCCAGGTCAACAGCCGATAAAAATTTCAATGCAAAAGCAAGTTCAATAAACCCAAGGATTACTTTTACAGAATTCAGCCAGCCTCCCGATTTTGGTAATGAATTTAACCATCCGGGGAATGCCGCAAACAAAGCAAAAGGAAGTGCAAGAGCGATGGCAAAACCAAGCATTCCAATGGCAGGACCAATTACGTTACCATTTACAGCGGCTTGTACCAGCAAGCTCCCTATTATTGGCCCGGTGCAGGAAAACGACACCAACGATAATGTAAACGCCATAAAAAAGATACCAATTAATCCGCCTTTGTCGGCAGCTTTATCCGATGCGTTCAGCCATTTGGCTGGAAGTGTAATTTCGAAAGCCCCGAAAAACGACAAGGCAAAAACTACAAAAATCAGAAAAAAAGCGAAATTCATTATTCCGTTACTGGCTAATGCATTCAGCGCATCAGGCCCCAGCGAAAAAGTAATAGCCAGCCCAAGCGAAACATAAATAATAATAATAGATGCTGCATAAATCAACGCGTTGCGAATTCCCTTTGCACGTGTTTTACTTTGTTTGGTAAAAAAACTTACGGTTAAAGGAAGCATTGGAAAAACACAGGGTGTAAGCAGTGCTAATAATCCGCCGGCAAACCCTGCAAAAAAGATTGCCCAGATACCCAGGTTGCTCCCTTCGGGCATAAATGAACCGGCATCAGGGGAAGCAGCGACAAATGCCGGTCCTTTTTCAACTGTAACAGTAAATTCACGTGTGTCGGGAGGGAGGCACATTTCGTCGCTGCAGGCCATAAAAGTAGCTTTCATTGTAATTTGCAAACTGTCGCTGGTTTGCAATGCAATTTTTTGGCTAAACGTTGTTTTTCCTTCAAAAAAAGAAACTTCAGCATTATTAAATGCAGGTTCTTTTTTTGTAATGGGCGTCGGTTCTTCAGTTTGTCCTACAAGTTCGTAGGCCGAATTGTGTTCAAATTCAAATGTAGTGGGTACCGGACCTTCACTTTTGTCTTGTACCTGACTGTATATGTGCCATCCTTTGTCAACATCAGCATTAACCGTGATAAGGGCTGAATCAGGGGCAAAACGTTCTGCTTTTAATTCCCATTTTACCGGGTTGTATATTTGTGAAAATCCCGATAATGACACAAGTAAAGACAAAAGAGTTGTTAATGTTTTCATTTTGGCTATTTGTTTAAGGTTTACGATAAAAGGCCTTCAAGTTTTTTTACAAACTCTCTTTTAGGAGCTGCACCTTTTAATTTGTCCACAACCTGTCCGTTTTTGAAAAACAGGACGGTAGGAATATTCATTATTCCGAATTTCACAGCAAGTTCCTGATTGGTGTCCACATCAACTTTGCCAACCAAAACATTGCCGTTGAACTCATAGTTAAGTTCTTCAATTATTGGCCCAATAGCTTTGCATGGGCCACACCATTGTGCCCAAAAATCTACCAAAACGGGTTGTTCCGATCTAAGCACAATTTCATCAAAGTTGTCTTTTGTTAATTCTTTAGCCATAACTTTTTTTATTAAAAAGGCGGAACTGTTGATTCCGCCTTTCATTTAACTTTCTTAAATTTTTAATTTGCAGCCTTTTCAGCGGTTTTCATTGCCTGGGCCAGCTCATTGTTGCTTTTGGCTACACTTATCTGAGTGATTAATTCTTTAGAATCAGCATCGAAGAAATACACCATACCTGTTCCATTGTATTTGGCCATTGCCTTTTCCAGCCCAACTTTTTTTAACGCTTTCGCCGATTCCGCTTTTGTTTTATCATTTGTCAGGTCATTGTCCACAAACTGAATGGCCATGTCCTTATTATTGGCCTTGAAGGTTTCCATAGCACGCATACCATTTTTCTGGCACACCGGACACCATTCTGCTTTATTTACCACTGCAATTACTTTAGAACCATTAGCTGCAAAGGCAGAAACGGAAACCAGCATGATAAAAGCCACGCTCGCAAGAATTGTTTTTACGTTTTTCATGATTTCTTAAATTTTATTATTTAACTTAAAAATTGTAATTCACATTTATTGTCGGAGCTTTTTGCTTTCCTGACAATTTTTTTAAATTTTTTCCATTAAAAGTTTATAACACTATACCCATCAGCAAAAAGGCTGCGTAAACTAGAGTGTTTTTTAAATTCTGAAAGTAGAGGAACTCCAGCTTTTTCTACTTTTGTTTTTACACCAAAAGCTTCTGCACAATAATGGCACACACCGGTTATTTTGTCTTTCAGACTGGCATACAACGCATGCATTTTATGGTCTTCCTTTTCCAGTTCACCAATCCATTTGGTTCCGGCACCTTCGAAAATAATCTTTAGGTCGTCACCGTTTTCAACTGCTTCGAGTGCCAACATAAATGCATTTGATACTTTCCCCATTGCTTCCACTGTATCCGTGTCGGCATAAATTACGATTGCTATTTTTGCAGCAATTCATGGAGAATTTTTGGGTTAATAGAAACATTTATTAGTTAACAAGTTACAAAACTTGCAGGAAAATATTTTTCGCACTATTTTAGCAATCAGCACACCAGCC
>NZ_JBSQIC010000142.1:0-5126 GCF_055108615.1 Tangfeifania sp.
TTAACCCGATGGTGATAACTCAAATCAAACAAGAACAAATTCAGTATTTAAACTAAAATCCAGAATTGTAATGAAAAATAAAATTATTAATCTGTGTAAAGAGAAATGTTTTCTCAGAAGTTTATCATTTCTCATGCTAATATTAGTTAGCAGTAGTGCCTTTTCCCAGAATATGAGAACTATAAGCGGGAAGGTACTTGATGAACAACAAGACCCTGTTCCGGGTGCAACTGTTATGGTGAAAGGAAATTCTGATTATGGTACCATAACAGACTCTGATGGAGAATTCTCTATAAACATCCCGGCGGAAGAGAATGTTCTTGTCATCTCCTTTATCGGGATGAAAACTCAGGAAGTAGATGTTAGCAACACAAGCAGCATTACTATTATATTGGAAAGCGAAATTGTACATTTGGCAGAAACGGTAGTCGTTGGTTACGGGATACAAAAGAAAGAAACATTAACAGGCTCGATTGCTAATATATCGGGTGACGACATAAGAAAGAGCCCTGAAGCAAATGTCACAGCCTCCCTCCAGGGTAAACTTCCGGGATTAACGATTAATCAACGAACAGGCGAACCGGGAAGTGAAGAGTTGGAAATGTTGATCCGTGGAAACGGTACTTTTAGAGATAACTCCCCTCTTATTATTATTGATGGTGTTGAGCGAAGTAATATGAGCAGGTTAAATCCAGACGATATAGAAAGTATCTCTGTACTGAAAGATGCATCAGCCGCTATTTACGGTGCGCGGGCAGCAAATGGAGTGATTATAATAACATCAAAATCGGGGAAAGAAGGAAAACCTGAATTTAATTTTTCCTACAATTATGCTTTTCAAAGACCAACGCAAATTCCGGAAATGCTGGATGCAGCCACTTTTGCAGAAGCATATAATGAAGGAGACTGGTACAGGCAAGGCAGACCGGATGAATACATTCCTTTTTATTCTGAGAATGCTATTCAAAAATATCGCGATGGTTCCGATCCGGTTTTATATCCCAATACTGACTGGGTTGATGTAACGATGAGATCTTATGCTCCCCAACAACGTACTAATTTGCAAGTCACAGGGGGAAGTGATAAAGTTACATATTTACTTTCTTTTGGAATAATGGACCAGGAAGGTATTATGAAAAATAATCCCACGCATTACCGCCAATATAACTTACGTTCAAATATTAATGTCAATTTGACTGAAAATCTCAGTTTGGGTGCCAATATTTATGCTATATTAAACGATAGAGAGTATCCCTCAACATATGCAGATAACCCTGATAATGATTATTGGGTTGACTTCTATAATATATTACAAGCAAATCCCACCTTACCTGCACGCTATCCCAATGGATTAATTGCTCCCGGCAGGTTACAGGAAAACCCACTTTTATTAGATCGAAGAGGATATTACAAGGTTGAAGATCGCCCCGTATATTCCACATTTAAAGGGACGTATAAAGTACCTTTTGTGGAAGGATTAAAAATTGATGCCTCATTCAATTATGATCTCAGCCATCAGTTCTCAAAAAGATGGAGTACCCCCTATTATTACCATGAATACAATGTAAACTCCGATGAATATGAAAAAAAATGGGCCACTAATGAACCAACAGCAGAGCTGACAGATACCTACAATAGATGGACTACCATGCTATATAATTACAAAATTGTATACGACAGAGACTTTGGTAAACATCATGTAGGCGCTATGGTCGGCCAGGAGATACAAAAAAACACCTGGAATTATACCCAGGCTTACAGAAAAAATTTCGTAAGTTCCGCCATAGACCAAATAAATGTGGGAAGTTCCGCAGCGGAAGATAAAGATAATGGAGGTTCAGCTTCAAGTGATGCCTATAATAATTATTTCGGGCGATTTAATTACAATTTTGAATCTAAATATCTTTTTGAATTTATCTTTAGATATGATGGTTCCCAAAAATTTCCCGAAGGTAAAAGATATGGTTTTTTCCCAGGTTTTTCAGTGGGATGGCGCCTTTCTGAAGAAGATTTTATGAAAAATAATCTTCCTTTCGTAAACAATCTGAAACTTAGATTATCTCATGGGATAATTGGGAATGATCGTGTTGACTCCTATCAGCATTTACAATCTTTCTCATTTGGAGGCAATTACGTTTTTGGCACGAGTGATGCAGCAGGCATTTATGCTAACACTATGCCCAATCCTAATATCACCTGGGAAGAAAGTAAAAAAACCGATGTGGGGTTAGAAGCTACTTTATGGAAAGGTTTGTTTGGAATGGATTTAACCCTTTGGAAGGAAAAAAGATCTAATATTTTAACGCAAAGAAACCTTTCAGTTCCAAAAATATACGGTTTCCCCGCTTTGCCCGATGAAAACATAGGGGAAGTTGATAATCATGGATTTGAGCTTGATTTAAGCCATAGAAATTCTGTTGGAGAACTTAATTATAATATTTCCGGAAACATTGCATTCTCAAGAAGTGAAATTGTTTATATGGATGAAGTTCCACACGCCGAGCCTTACCAAAATCTTACAGGCCATCCTGTTGGAGCAGGTTTGTACTATAAGGCCGATGGTATTTTTAATACGCAGGAAGAACTGGACGCTTATCCACATGCGTCGGGAACACAGGTCGGAGATATCAAAATAGTGGATTTAAATGACGATGGAGAAATTAATGCAGAAGACCAATTCAGATTCGATTATTCTGCAACGCCTGAATATGTATTTGGATTGAATATGGGATTGCAATATAAAAATTTCGATCTAAGTTTATTCTTCCAGGGGCAAACCAATGCTTATAACTACGACGGCACTTTTGCAAAGCTGGGGAACTCAGCTTTTGACAATGCTGTTGTTGATAGAGCTAAAGACCGATGGACCACAGAGAATACTGATGGAACAATGCCCAGAGCGGATGATTTTCAACCCGGAAATTCCACTTTCTACTTATTTGACGCCACATTTGTCAGGCTCAAAACCATGGAAATGGGATATTCCCTGCCTGAAAGCATCATTTCCAAACTCCACTTAACCGATTGCCGGCTTTATATAAGTGGATCGAATTTACTCACCTGGGCAAAAGAAATTAAATGGGCAGATCCGGAAAATACCGGTGATTTCCTTAATTATCCGCCTCTGCGTACCATAAACTTAGGCGTTAATGTGAAATTTTAATTTAAGAAAAAAATGAAAAAGATACTTTTAATCACAGCCGTCATATTATTATCCTGCGTTTCCTGCAGTGATAATATTCTTGACATTTCGCCCAAAGACCGTATCTCGGAAGACGCTGTATGGGGCGATGAGAACCTGATAAAAGCTTATCATACTAATTTGTATAACTGTATTCGTCACGGATTTAACATACATATGCAATCAAAAGCAACCGATGAAGCTTATTGCAGTATTTCGTGGGGCATCGGTATTATTCCCTTAGGCAATTATAATGCTGATAATATTACTACTGTGGCAACAACCGATTGGACAGGAGGCGGCAATATTTATTACTGGGATGTTGCCTGGGAATATATTAGAAAAATTAATGTTTTCCTTGAAAACATGCAAAGCGACGAAATTTCGTTCGAGGATAAGACAAGATTAGTAGCTGAAGCAAAATTTTTGAGGGCATACCTCTATTTTGAACTAATTAAAAGATTCGGAGGTGTGCCTATTATAACCGAATCCTATGCTATGGGAGCTGATGAAACGCTCACAAGAAATTCCTTTGATGAATGTGTTGATTTCATCGAACAGAACCTGACCGAAGCCATTCCGGATTTACCGGAAAAATATGCAACAAGCGACGCAAACTTTGGCCGGGCGACCCAGGATGCCTGCCAGGCGCTACGTTCCCGTGTATATTTGTACGCCGCTTCGCCTCTTTTCAATCCCTCTGATGACGAAGAAAAGTGGCAAAAAGCCTCAGATGCAGCCTGGGAATTAATAGAAAATGAAAATTATTCACTGCACTCTGATTACGAAACGCTGTTTAATCAGCCCAGCGGAACAGAAAATAGTGAAATCATTTTTGCCAGGAATTTTTCTTCCACTAATTATCACCAGGCTCCTATGCACAACTTAGGTCGCAGATATGGTGCTTACGGAGGATGGTGGGCAAGTAACGGTCCCTCACAGAATTTGGTGGACGATTATGATATGATAAACGGAGAACCTCCTTTCTTAGAAGATGGAACAATTAATCCTGCTTCGAATTATGATCCTCAGCATCCGTATAGAAATCGCGATCCTCGTTTCGAAGCCACTATAATACATGATTCATCTGTATATCATGGTGATCTTCATGAAATGTGGATAGCATCAGATGGCGAGTCATGGGGATATGATTCTTATAAAGAAAGTGGAGACAATCCCAGAACAAACTATATATTAAGAAAATTTATGCCTCCCGAAGGCAGAGCTATCAGCTGGCAGGAGCATTATACCATCCCATGGATCATATTCCGATTGGGTGAAATATATCTTAACTACGCCGAAGCTCAGTTTGAGTTGGGCAATGAAGACGTAGCCAGAGAGTATTTGAACAGAGTACGAAGCAGGTCGAGCGTGGATTTGCCAGATATTCCGGCTTCTGTTACTGGTGATGATCTTAGGCAAAGAATATATAACGAACGAAGAATCGAACTGGCATTCGAAGAACACAGATTTTGGGATGTCAGAAGGTGGAAAATTGCCATGGAAGTTGAGAACGAGCCTATTTATGGAATGGATATAATAAAAGATGTAGAAACTGGTGAGAAAACTTACACACCGGTAAAACTTCTTGAAAGAAACTTCGAAGAACACATGGTTTTGCTTCCTATACACTCTGAGGAAATCCGCAGAACAGAAATGGAACAAAATAGTGGATATTGATAATTGATTTAAAAGCTGTCTCAATATATAATATTAGGTTTTAGCCGTGAAATATATGCTTCTCCTAATATATATTGAGACAGCTTTACACATTCATTGGTATATAATCATTCTAATTCATTGGCAAAATGGAACTCGTCTCTATCACTCGGGACGAGTTTCAATCCAATAATTTTTACCTGAGTTCAAAAATCAAATATCCAAAATTGACATTTTAAACATATTTTACCATCTATTTTTACTCATTAGAAAAAACTGAAAACAT
>NZ_JBSQIC010000143.1:0-5024 GCF_055108615.1 Tangfeifania sp.
ATTCTCGCACTGGCAGTCCTTTTTTTTCTGCTCGATCCATCGAAAAACCAACTTTTCCCCCGCTGCATTTTTCATTCACTAACTGGGTATTACTGCCCGGGATGTGGCTCGCAACGGGCCATTCACAGTTTGTTGCACCTGAATATTGCAGGAGTTGTGGGCAATAATTTTCTTTTTCTACCAGCCGTGCTCGCCATTATTTACCACTTCATTCACCCCTTTTTAAACAGATATTTAAACTGGAACCTTCCCAATATTTTTTACATGAAAAACACGCCCTGGGTGATTTTCGGAATAATCCTGTTGTTTTGGTTATTGCGAAACCTGTCGGTTTATCCGTTTTCGGTGCTGGCGCCGGGGTAACATATTCACTAAAAAAGTACAAGTTGTGGTATAAATTTTGAAAGACTTTCAAAAATAAAAGCCATGAAACATTTTTTATACCTATTTGCTGTAATCGTACTCTTATCAGCCTGTTCAAATATCAATCAAATTATAACCGTCGATGACGATTTCAAAAACGAAAAAAGTATCCGGCTCATTCAGGAATTGGAAGGATATTCTGACGAAAAACGCGGCGGACTGCGGGAAGTAGATTATATTGTAAATCTGAAAACACTTTATCTTAAACCTGATGGTCAGCAGGGAAAAGTAACTGCTGAACTCATACTGAAAACAAAGGCAAGGCCGGAAGAGCTCGACTCTCTGATTTTTATTGAAGCCGATGGAGAAAAACTTCAATTTATATCCCGTGAATATGCAGTCCGACATTTTGTGAACCGCTCAGTTTCCACAACCACAACCACTTTGGCACAAAAGAAGAAAGATAACGACAATGAAAAAACATCAACCTCAACAAAAACCACTACAACAGACCAACCCTTACAGATAATGAAACGCACCATTGAAATTCCCCGCGATATGTGGAAACAATTGAGCCAGTCCGAACAAGTAAAATTTCGTTTTTATATTGAAAATGAAGGCGTAACAACTCGTTTCACTTCACGCGATCGTAAAAAATTTGCCGAACTGTTTAAAATTATTCTGGAATTTGAAAAATCGCAACACAACTCATAAATCAGTTACATAACACTATTGCTCTTTCCCGTTTTTCATCCCGAATTTGGGATCGTACCGAAGGTAATTTACAATGATAAACCCCGGAATAGTGCACAGCATCACCCAAATGAAAAAATACTGATAGCCAATCATTTCCTGAATCCAGCCACTAACCATTCCCGGAAGCATCATACCCAGCGCCATAAAACCGGTACAAAGCGCGTAGTGGGCGGTTTTATGCTCGCCGTCGGCAACGTAAATCATGTAAAGCATAAATGCGGTGAAACCAAAACCGTAACCAAACTGCTCGATAATGACTGAACCTGTAATAATCCAAAGACTTTCGGGTTGCACGTAGGCGAGCAGAACAAACATCAGGTTGGGCAGATTCATGGCCAAAACCATGGGGAGCATCCAGTATTTCAATCCGTTACGCGACACCAGGATTCCGCCGATAATTCCACCCAAAGTCAGCGCAATCATCCCGGCTGTACCATAAACAAACCCGATATTGCTGGTTGAAAGTCCCAACCCGCCAACATCCGGGTCGTCGAGCAAAAACGGTGTGGCCAGCTTCACCAGTTGCGCCTCGCCCAGCCTGAAAATCAGAATAAAAATCAACGACAGCACAATGCCGTCTTTTTTAAAGAAGGTGACAAACGTTTCTACAAAATCGGCCATCACCTGCTTCAACGATTTCGATTCGCGTTTTACATCGTCAACCGGACGCGGAAGGATAAACAGGTGCCAGATAAAAAATGCCAGAAACAGGGCCGCAAAAACGAAAAAGGTAATGCTCCACGCCCACTGATTATCGTCGCCCGCTATTTTTTCCATTTCGCCGGCCAGTATCACCAGCGGCCCTTGCCCGGCCAGCATGGCAAAACGGTAAAATGTATTGCGGATTCCCACGAAAAACGCCTGGTCGTGTTTCGAGAGGCCCAGCATGTAAAACCCGTCGGCAGCAATGTCGTGCGTGGCCGAGCTAAACGCCATCAGCCAGAAAAAAGCAATGGTGTATTGAAAAAACTTGCTTGCCGGCAGCGTAAATGCAATTCCCGCCAAAGCAGCGCCAATCACCAGTTGCATCACCACAATCCAGTACCGTTTGGTTTTCAGAATATCCACAATCGGGCTCCACAACGGTTTTATCACCCACGGCAAGTAAAGCCAGCTCGTGTAAAGCGCAATTTCAGTATTGGAAATATCGAGCCGCTTGTACATGATTACCGAAACGGTCATTACAAAAACGTAGGGAAGTCCTTCGGCAAAATAAAGTGTGGGAATCCATGCCCACGGATTTCGGGTTGCTGTTTTTGTCATAATTCCTCTTTTAACGATTTAAACTGGTATCCTTTAGAAGAAAAGTGGCGAATAACATCTTCCAGAATCCGGTAAAATTTGTCGGTGCGTTCGGGCGCTGTTCCCGGATGAATGAGCAAAATGGCACCGTTCAGTCCGTTGGGTTGCTGTTGCTCAAACTGCAGCAGATTGGCATATATTTTTATCGATGATTTGTAGTTTTCCATTTCCGGTGTAGTGTAATCGGCGTTGGTTCCGGTGCCGGGCGTGAAGTTCACCACATCAAGCCCCAGGTTGCGGCACCAGTCCACAATTTGCCGGTTGTACCATTCATAAGGCGGCATAAACCAACGCGCTTCATCAGGTTTTACACCGTATTTTTCCAGTTCCCGAAAATTATTTTTCAGGTCCGCTTCAAATTCAGCGAAAGAAATCAACGTTGAATCCCGTTTTTCCCAGTCGCAGTAGAGCAGATGGTTGTTGGAATGAGCCCCAACATAATGCCCTTGTTCCACAATTCTTTTGGTGATGTCTTTAAACTTCGGGTTTCGTAAAAAATTCCCGGTAAAAAAGAACGAACCTTTGATCTTCTGTTTTTCCAAAACCTGCAGAACATGTTCGCCGCCTTCAAACTTGTCATCCGCCGTAAGAGCCAGGAAAATATTTTTTTCATTCGGATTGAACCTGATAACAGCACCCTGTTCGTCTTTTATTTTTTCATTTTGCTGAGCCATTTTTCGCCCGTCATTTTCCAGCGAAGCGAGATAAAAACTGAGGCTGGCAGTTCCGTCCATAGTTGGCTCGTTGGTGGCGTAATCGCCGATATCGTCGTAATAAACCGCTTTGCCGTTATTGAAAGCCGCGTATTCATCGGGATTTTGCAACGCAATTCCAATCTGGTTTTTGTGGCGCGCAGCGTCAATCGGCCCGTCAACAAGCCCGCCCGGTGTAGTCCCGCCCAGCAAAACGGTGTACGATGAATGCGGCAACATGGGCGAATCTTCCACTCCCGGAAGATCACAAATCATGGCAGTTCCCCACGGATTGCACCCAAACAGCCAGTCGCGCAGGGCGGCCTCCATTTCGGTGAATGTAGTGTTGCCGGTTTGTTCCCGGTAAAGCCGCGCCTGAATGATAGCCGCGGCAACCAAATTGTTGGAACACCACAAAAAAGGCAAACCATAAAAAAAAGGATCGTCTTTTCCCCGGTCGTGCAACAGTTGCAGTCCCTTTTCATAAAACCTGGCAAATTCTTCCTCGTCGTTCTGCATCATAAAATAGTGGCCGAGGTTCACAAACGGGTATGATTCGTAGTGTCCGGCCGTGTCGTTTTTTATCCACGGGCTCACGGGTTCCTGTTTTCCCCAGTATCCGGCTTCTTGCAAATAATTTTTATTGGCTGTGAGCCGATAAAGTTGAGCAGCAGCTAACTGCAAATCATCGGCATAGTTTTTTTCTTCATAATAGTAAGGTGAAACGTTACAGGCGGTTTGGGTGTATCCCGTTTCAGACAAGGCGAAATCAAAGGCATCCAGCGCTTTTTGTTTCATCTGTTCGGCCATTTCCGGATCCGATTCACTGAAAAGTTCTGCACCGAGTGCAAATCCTGAGGCAAATTTCCCGGCAATGGATGAAACGCCGGTGCTGGTGTTTTTGAACTCGGCCAGACCTTGTGGTTTTCCAGTTACAAAATAAACCGGCCGGAAACTGTCGCCCAAACCGTAATCTGCCGGGTCGTTGGTGGGCAGTCGAAACCCGATGTGGTCGCGATCGTCGGCAATTTGGTTGTACATTTCACCCGGCGCAGGATTCATTTTCAGCATCCACTGCAGGCCCCATTTTATTTCATCCAGAATATCGGGAATTCCGTTCGAACCTTCGTCGCCGCTAGCATCGTAAAAATCGCCCCAGATTTCTGGATAATTTTTGTAGGCGAACATCATCTGAAAAATGGTGTTGATGGAGGTGGTGGAATATTGCAAATAGTCGGTGGCATCGTGCCAGCCTCCTGTAACATCGACAAACTCGCCCGAACGCGTGGGATGATCCACAATTATGCCATCGTGCAGATGGCAGGAATCTTTCAAAAATGGATTGTAACCGCACCGCTGCTGGCGGAGGTAGTTGAGCAGGAAATCGGCCGTTCCGTCATAAACATCTGCGTTAATTCTGAAGCTGGGCGAACGGGTTTCAAGCAGTTTCAGGTAGTAGCCACCTTCAGTTTGAAATTCAGAAAAATTAAGCCGGTAGGCGGTTGTCATGCCCCACTCTGCCGCGGGTTTTGATTCTGCTTTTCCTTTAAAAACCACTTTGTTGGTAATGGCATTGTGCAGGGTAAAACTCCTGGCACGAATTTCTTCCGAAGCCAAAAATACAGCTACCTTCACCGTCTGCGGCTGGTAACCCAACTGGTTGATGCGGATCACCTGAGCTGCCTGCACTAATGTTCCGGACAAAAGCAGAACCATAAAAAACAAGGTGACTTTTTGTTTCATCGGTTTTTAGTTTAGTATCGATATTTTTCAGTTTACAAATTAACCATGAAAATTTGGAATCAAATTCCAAATTTTCATGGTTAATAGCTTTTATTCAAAACCGCATCCCTAAAATAGTGTGCTAAAATTTCCTTATACGAATATCCTTTTTCGCCCATCACGGCAGCA